>JACXTP010000026.1 GCA_016919625.1 Methanomassiliicoccaceae archaeon | reverse complement strand
TTACCGCGGCCTGCTTGACAACGGAGCCCTGAGGGGCGAGGTTCCCATAGAGCACTGCGATGCCCCCCTCCTTGTGGAAAGGGTTCTCCTTCGGTCTGATGACATCTATGTCAGTGACCGAGATTTCCTTAAGAATGGCCTTGATCCTCTTACCGCTAACCGTCAGCTCATCGGACAGGTCGTCCTCCAACCGTTTCATCATGGCAGGGACGCCACCGGCCCGTTCGAAGTCGCCCATGGAGTAGGGACCGGATGGCATTATGCTGGTCAGGTGCGGGATCCTTTTAGATACCTCGTCGAACACTTTGAGGTCGATCCTCTGACCGAACTCGCTGGCTATGGCAGGTATGTGCAGGGCAGTATTGGTCGATCCACCTATGGCCATGTCCAATTTGACTGAATTGAGTAACGAGTCCTTCGTCACGATGGTGGACGGCCGTATGTCATGGAGCGCCAGCTCCACCACCCTCTTTCCAGTCTCGTAGGCAAGCTTGATCTTCTTCTCGCTGTTCGCCATCGATGATCCGCATCCGGTCAAGCTCAGTCCCAAGGCCTCCGTGAGGCAGGCCATGGTGTTCGCGGTGAACAATCCGGCGCAGGCCCCTTCACCAGGGCATGCGCATCTTTCGATGGCGATTACGTCCTTCTCAGTTATCTTTCCCGCGTTGTACTCGCCCAACGCCTCGAAGACGCTCTGCAAGCTCAATTTCTTGCCGTCGATACAGCCAGTCTCCATCGGACCTCCTGTGAGCATGATGCAGGGAACGTCCATGCGCCCAGCTGCCATTAACATGCCTGGGGTGATCTTATCGCAATTGGTTATGCCGACCCATCCATCGAATTGGTGGGCCTGCACCATGAGCTCGACGCAATCGGCGATGGTCTCCCTTGACGCCAACGAATAGCGCATCCCAGTGTGCCCCATGGCGATACCATCGCATATGCCGGGAACCCCGAACGTGAAGGGTACGCCTCCAGCATCGATTATTCCCTTCTTGACCTCCTCCAACAGCTTATTGAGGTGGATGTGCCCTGGAATGACCTCGTTCCATGAGTTGGCGACACCGATGAAAGGCTTCTCGAAGTCCTCGTCCTTCAGACCATCTGCCCGGAGCAGGCTGCGGCTCGGAGCCTTCTCCACTCCCTTCTTTACGTTATCACTTCTCATGTTCTCACGACTGGACTAGGAATCGGCATATCTCTTTCCTGATTCAATGTTTGTGGTCTCAGGACTTCTGAAACCCATAGAGCTTTACCCCGTCTTGCATCAGGCGTGCAAGGACCTTCTCGTAAAGCTCTCCGGTGATGACATCACGCTTGGGGATGTCGTATGACCACATCCTAACCTCGACCACATACCCATCGTCACTGATCTCCCTAACCAGAAGGGCGGGTTTGAAAGGATCAGTTCCCATGTCCAGATTATCTTTGTATTCTAGGAATTGACGGATCGTGTTCGCCTTAATCTTCTTGTCTGCGTTGATCTCGTGGCTCCATGGCAGTATCCTGCCATCGACCCTAGCTACATCCATTATCGCTTCTCGTATGGAGGATATGTCATTATTGATCGGCAAGGTCAGTTTTAGAATGACCATTGCCATGCCAGAATGGGTGTAGTTGACCACCTTGTTCGCAAGCAAGAATGAGTTAGGAACGATGAACTCCTTGCCATCGATGTCCACAAACACCGTTCCCAGTACTTGGACGTCCTTAACCATGGCGATGTTGGTGTTCGGAGCCCCGCCCACCTCAACCCAGTCATTTGTCTTGATGCGTTTGTCGATGGAGATCAACATCCCCGCCATCGCGTTCTGCATTATCTGTTGCGAGGCGAAGGCGACGGCGATACCGATGATGCCGATGGAGGTGAGAACGACGGTTAAAGTGATATCAAAGAGGTTGACCATCATGGCGTTGAGCAACATTATGCCAACGATCAGAACTATGATCCTTGTCAACAATTTCGATTTGTCTGGTCCGATATTCGGGGTGAGGACGCGCCGTAGTATGATGTAGACTGCGGTACATATGACAATTATCCCTATTGTCCATATCGCTGCCTCTAACAACCCTGCCCAATTGACCATCGGGTTTCCTAGAGGGAAATGTTACTAAAAAGATTATGGATTGAAGAAATGAATTGACCTTAAAATTGAGGGAAATTAAAGAGTTTAGGATCGTAGCACGATCTCGATGTTTACGCCGTCGGGAACCTGAATGCGCATGAGCTGTCTGAGGGCTCTCTCATCGGCATCGAGGTCGATGAGGCGCTTGTGGATGCGCATCTCCCAGCGGTCCCAGGTCTCAGAGCCCTCTCCGTCGGGGCTCTTGCGGCAGGGTACCTGCAGCCTCTTGGTGGGCAACGGTATCGGGCCACGGATGGCAACTCCAGTCCTTAGTGAGATCTGTTTGATCTGAGAGCAGACGCTGTCCACTTTCTTCGGGTCGGTCCCGCTCAGCGATATCCTAGCGCGCTGTGGCATGGGTTATACCTTCAATAAAGGGAAATGGAAGGGGTTTACATCTCCTTCTTTTCGACATCGATGCACATTCCAGCCGCGACCGTCGCGCCCATGTCACGGATGGCGAACCTTCCCAATTGGGGGAAGTCCTTCGCCTTCTCGACTACCATGGGCTTGGTGGGCTCCACCTTGACGATGGCGACGTCGCCGGTCTTCAGGAAGGTTGGGTTCAGCTCCTTGGTCTGACCAGTCTTGGGGTCCAAGGTCTTCTGAAGCTCGATGAAGGTGCAGGCGACCTGAGCGGTGTGGCAGTGGAACACAGGGGTGTATCCGACCGGGATGGCGGTGGGGTGGTTAAGGACCACGATCTGGGCCACGAAGGTCTTTGCCACGGTTGGCGGGTTGTCGACGGGGCCGGCAACATCGCCGCGCTTGATGTCGTTCTTGGCGATACCGCGCACGTTGAAGCCGACGTTGTCGCCAGGCTTAGCGCTTGGCAGCTGCTCATGGTGCATCTCGATGGACTTGACCTCACCGATCTTGTTGGAGGGCATGAAGATGATCTTCATGTCCGGCTTCAGGATACCGGTCTCGACACGGCCGACTGGCACGGTTCCGATTCCGGTGATGGTGTAGACATCCTGGATGGGTAGGCGCAGGGCCTTTCCTTCCTGGGATTCCGGTATCTTCAATGAGTTGAGGGCGTCGACGAGGGTGCCTCCCTTGTACCAGGGCATGTTGGCGGACTTCTTGGCGACGTTGTCGCCGATATAGGCGCTGATGGGCACGAATGGGACATCCTCGAGCTTGTAACCGACGGTCTTCAGCAGCTTGGACACTTCATCCTTGACGGTGTTGAAGACTTTCTCGTCGTATGGCGGCTTGGTGTCGTCCATCTTGTTGAGGGCGATGACGATCTGCTTCACACCCAAGGTCTTGGCCAAGAAGATGTGCTCCTTGGTCTGGGCCTGAGGGCCGTCCTTGGCGGAGACGACGACGATGGCGGCGTCTGCCTGGGAGGTACCGGTGATCATATTTTTGACGAAGTCACGGTGGCCTGGGGCGTCGATGACGGTGAAGTAGTACTTGTCGGTGACGAACTTCTTGTGGGACACGTCGATGGTGACACCGCGCTCCCTCTCTTCCTTCAAGTTGTCCATTACCCAAGCGAACTCGAAGGTTGCCTTCCCCTTCTCCTCCGCCTCTTTCTTGAACTTGTCAATGACGTACTTGTCGATGGCGCCGGTGTCCAGAAGGACGCGGCCGACAGTGGTGGACTTTCCGTGATCGACGTGACCGATGAACACGATGTTCATGTGAGGTTTCTCTGCCATTTTTCTTCCTCCTTCAATGTTATATCCATATAGGTTGAGCTTTTTGCTCGATATTGTTCTCTGTATTTAACGGTTTTTCAAGCGGTTTTCCCTACTGTTGATAGTAGTTGGCGTCGTAGGGCTCTGGATTCAATCCCTTGCGCTTACGTATTTCAGCCACCACTTGCTTTTGAAGCTCAGTCGGCAGCCGGACGAACCCGGCGTTCTCCGTGGACCATAAGGCACGACCCTGTGTGGCCCCTCGTATCGCAGAGGCGAATCCGAACATCTCCGCCACGGGGGCGCGCGCTACGATGACCGCGGCATCGCCCTCGGAGGTGATGTCCTCGATGGTGGAACGGCGGGACTGCAGCTCTCGGGTCGCATCTCCCATCATGTCCTGTGGGACGTTGATGAAGACCTTTGTGATTGGCTCCAACAGGATGCGTTCCGCCTGACACATGGCCCCATAGATACCGGCGCGGGTGGCCGGTATTACCTGCCCAGGCCCACGGTGGATGCTATCCTCGTGCAGCTTGGCATCGACCAGGCGTATCTTCATGCCCATGGCCTTCTCCTGGGCCAATGGACCAACGTCCATGGCCTCCTCGAAGGCCTGTTTGCATAGCTCGATGGTCTCGTTGAGGTTCTGGATACCTTTGGTCACATCGAGGAAGATGTTGTTGTTCTTGAAACATACAACGCCCTTGGCCTCCTCCTTGTCCATGCCCAGGTCGCTCAGCTGTTTGGCGAGGGCTTTGGGGTCTTTGATCTTCCCCTCGGTCCTGATCTCGCCTGCTTTGATCGCATCGACGATGGCCTGTTCCAGCGGCTCCACCTCGATGTAGAACTTGTTGTGCTTGTTGGGGGACTTGCCCTCGAACGGACCGCCCGCTCCCTTCACGTTCTCACGATAGACGACGATCGGCGGCGAGGACTTGATCTCGCACTTGTGGTCGTTGACGATCCTGTAGATGGTGATCTCAAGGTGAAGCTCTCCCATTCCAGACAGGAGGTTCTCCCCGGTCTCTTGGTTGATCTGCACGCTGAGGGAGGGGTCCGCCTTGGCCACGGTGCGCAGCACCTCGACCAGCTTGGGCAGGTCCTTCATATGCTTCGCCTCGATGGCGACAGTGACCACGGGCTCAGAGTAGTGGGTGATCTTCTCGAAGGGCTCCATCAGCGGGTCAGTGGAAACGGTAGAACCAGCCACGGCGTCCTTCAGACCAGAGATGGCGACGATGTTACCAGCGTCGACCTCGTCCACAGGGATGCGGTCGGCTCCGACGCTCAGGGCCACGGTCTGCACTCGGTTGGGGTTGGGCATGCTCGAGATGTACATCTCCATTCCCTTGCTGATCCTGCCGCTGAACATACGACCAACGGCGACCTCACCGGCATGGGGGTCCATGATGATCTTGGTGACCATCAGGGTGGTCGGCCCTTCTTTGTCACAATTCATCATAGCCTTGCCGACCGGGCTCTCCTGGTCGCCCTTCCAGATGACTGGGATACGGACCTTCTGAGCGGTCAAGGGGTCTGGGACATGGGTGATGACCATGTCGAGCAGCACCTCGTGCACCGGGGAGCGCTTGGCCAAGGTCTTCTGGTCACCGTTCTTGCAATACTCGTAAACGTCCTTGAAAGATATGTTGCTCTTCTTCATGTAGGGCGCGGATATGGCCCAGTTGTTGAAAGCGGAACCAAAGGCAACCGAGCCGTCCTGAACGCTGACCTGCCATTTCTTCTTCAGGTCGTCCGGGAGCTGAGTGACGATGCGCTTGTTGACCTCTGTGATGATCTGCACGAAGCGCTGCTGCATCTGCTCCTGGGTGACCTTGAGCTCATTGACGAGGCGGTCCACCTTGTTGATGAACAGGACCGGCCGGACGCGCTCCTTGAGGGCCTGGCGGATGACGGTCTCGGTCTGGGGCATTATCCCCTCGACGGCGCAACACAAGATGATGCAGCCGTCCAAGGCGCGCATGGCCCTGGTGACGTCGCCGCCGAAGTCAACGTGACCTGGCGTGTCGATCAGGTTGATGAGATACTCGTTACCGTGGTAGGTATGCACCATCGAGGCGTTAGCGGCGTTGATGGTGATGCCCCGAGCCTGCTCCTGCTCATCGAAGTCGAGCATGAGCTGTTTTCCAGCAAGGTTCTCGGACATCATGCCGGCGCCGGCGATGAGGTTGTCGGAGAGGGTGGTCTTGCCGTGGTCGATGTGAGCAGCGGTACCGATGTTGCGGATGAACTTCGGCGTGCGCATGATGGCCTGGGCTTTCTTGATGTTGTCTTCCTTACGTCCCATAATACCACCTTAGGATTAACGGGCCGACTGAGCCACCCTCTCGACCTCTTCCTTCTTGGAGACCGAGAAGCTGTTCATGTCGCTCTTGCTGGCCAGGATGAGCTCGCTGGCTAGGCATTCCGCTATGGGCTTGGTTGACTTGAACGAGGACTGGACCGCACCCCTCGCAACATTGCGCAGAGCGATGTCCAAGCGCCGGGACGGCGCTATGTCCACTGCCTTGGGTACGGATATACCACCGAACTGCAGCCTGGTGATCTCCTCGCGTGGCGCGGCGTTCTCCAAGGCCTCGACCAAAACCTGGACGGGGTTCTTCTTGGTGCGCTCGGCGATGATCTCGAAGGCGTCCTTGACGGTGCGGTAGGCCTTGAGCTTCTTGCCGGTGTATACCTCGGTCCTCATCATGTTGTTGATGAGCCTCTCCACGATATTCACCTTGGACTTACCGAACCAGCGGTTGGCGTGCTTCGCGTTGGAGTGTGGCACCAAAACCGGGTTGAGGTTGATGTACTTGGACAAGCCTCCATCCTTTACGACGACCTCGGAGAGGCCGTACTTCCCGAAAAGGAGGATGTTGTTGGTTTGAAGAATGGTTTCTTCGGACAAAACGATCACCTTACTGGTTTCTCTTTCCTTCCCCTGACCAGCTCGTTCAGGGAGACGCTGTTGACTTGGATTACCTTGTAACGGACACCCGGGATATCACCATAGGAACGTCCCATCCTTCCGCCGATGCCCTCGACGACCACTTCATCGTGTTCATCGATGAAGTTGATAGCACCATCGCCAACGGCGAATGCGGTGATCTGACGTCCGTTCTTGATAAGCTGGATCTTGACACACTTCCTTATGGCCGAGTTGGGCTGCTTAGCCTCGATACCGACCTTCTCCAGGACGATGCCCCTAGCTTGGGACGCGCCCTCCAGGGGGTCGGACTTCTCCTTCAGCTTAAGGATGCGCTTTTTGTATGAACTGTCACTCCATCGGAACTTCTGCCTGTCATTGCGAAGTTTCCTGGCAGTATAAAGACCTCTTGCCACACTTTCACCTCAATATCGGAAGCAGATGCCCTATTACACATTTCCTATTTAAGCGTATAGGGTTTGCAGAGCCCATTCAGATATGTTTTTTCTTGGGCAGGTAACAGTACGTCCAGTGGGAAAAATCCCTTGAAGTCCGGTCGTACTTGGTGCGTGAAGTCGTCCTTGCTCTTTAGCGTTGCGGTTCTTCGAAGGATAAATGGATCCCATTAGCAATTCATGAAATATGGTCCGGGCGAATACCGGGACGTTCTGGTGGTCCCATATGGTCGAAGGTTCAGCAGTCTTGGACGAGGGGGAGCGTAACCGATATTCACGCCAGCTCATCTTGGACGGTTTCGGGGAGGAGGCGCAGCTGAAACTTAAGGGGGCCAAGGTCGCCGTGGTCGGAGTGGGTGGCTTGGGATCGCCGGCAGTAACCTACCTGACCTTGGCAGGCGTCGGCCAAATATTGATCATCGACCCTGACCCTGTGGAAGGTACCAACCTCAACCGCCAGTGGTTGCATTGGGAGAAGGACGAGGCGCATCCAAAGGTATGCAGCGCTCGGGAGAAGCTCAGACAGATGAACGGCCATGTGAAGGTCGAGGTACAGCAGGAGGCGTTGGACCATAAGAACGTCGATTGGTTGCTCAAGGGTGCAGACATCGTCCTTGATTGCCTCGACAATTGGCAGGGAAGGATGGAGATAAACGACCAATGTGTCAGGACCAGGACCCCTTTGGTGCATGGGGCGGTGGATGGGATGAGAGGACAGGTGACCACGATCGTTCCGGGAAGGACGCCGTGCCTGCGCTGCCTTTTGGAGCGCGTACCAAAAAAGGAAGGGGCCATGCCCATCTTGGGAGCGGTGGCGGGGATGGGGGGTTCCGTCCAGGCGGCCGAGGCGATAAAGGTCCTTACCGGTCTTGGAGACCCGTTGCTGAGCCGCATGTTCCTCTTCGACCTTGGTGAAATGGAGTTCGAGCTCATCGAGCTAGATCGTAAGAGCGGTTGTCCAACCTGTGGCAGCATCCAGTAATTTCATATGTAAGTAGGGTTTGACAATTAATTTTATCAATCCCGCCGATAATATCATCCGTTGGGATGGGATGAATTTGGATTCTCGAGCGGACAGCCTCTGCCTTATTTGTAAGTACCAGCGCATGATCGAATACGGCCTGGGTGTGGTGGTACCGGCCACCTTAAGCATGATGCTTTTCTCATACATCGTGGCACCGGAGCTCATGCCCATGTTCTTCGCATTGAGCATCACGGTGGCCCTCACCATGATCCTTCCGGCTCAGCGTATCCATGCCCTGAACTTCCAATGCTGGACCAAGAACCCCATGACCAAGTCCCTCATCACCAGTCTCATCGGCATGATATATATCACAGAGGCTGGCATCTTCTCGGTGTCCATGCTCTCCGTCAATGCTGGCATGGACCCTCAGCAACCCCTCACCTTCGCCGTTTTCGGCTCTTTGATCATGGCTCTGATCGCCGTATTGGCCTGGAACGACCGTTATAAGAGGGAGGTCTCGAACATTGACAAGCGCTATGTGAAGATGGACGCGAAGGCTGCCCAGATAAAGGTCCACGATATGTTGACCGCTAAGGGAAGGACCTTTGACGAGGCCAATGTCTCCACAGGCGCCAGGATAGGTCTCCAGGAGCAAGGCCTGATGATACACATCAGGCCGCTTTCCCAGGTAAGCTCAGAGATAGTGTTGGTCCGGAATGATGTGGCCAACCGCACGGTGGTCGAGGATATCAAGCAGGACCTGACCTTCCTCTAGGCCCTTCCGTGCGATTCACCCTTCACCCAAGCCGTCGCAATGAGGTGGGCCACCCTTAGGGGTTCTGGGATCGCCCCCCTCATGGTGCTCTGGCGCACCATCTCCTCGAAGGTAGCATTATCGACACCGATGAATGTGGCGAATATCGGCGAAAAATCAGTATCTATCATATGTATTGGCTGCCGGGTGATGACCTCCATCCTTTCCTGCCAGTCCTCAAAATGCTTTTGTAATGCGGACCGGATGGCGTCAAGGTCTGGTCGATCCCGGGTGATGGTGGCGAATGGAAGTCCGGTGCGCTCATGAAGTGACCCGATGTCCACCACGTTGAAACCACCAAGGGTCACTCCATCCATCATGACCAATCGGATCTGGTCCTTATACCTCGAAGCAATGACCATCCGCTCTATGGCCTGGTTGGCATCATCGCCGTCCACAGTGACCTCGGTGGCCAACACCGCCTCTAGATAGTTCGGGCCTCGCATCAACGCCCCTATCACAGGCACCTTTTCCTCATTGAAGCGGAAAGGTGCGTCGTCGATGCCCAGGACGCGCACCTGCTCCTTCATCTCACATCAACCCTAGATGACCTGTGACCTTGTCGATCCTATGCTCCTGGGCTGGACCCACCCCTAGACAAGTGACCGTCCCAGGTGGAAGTTCGGTATGTCCGGCATCGGTGATCAGGGAGCATACCAACCCTGCGGCCTCGGCGTCCATGCGTATCTCATGGAGCTCGACCAGGTCAGCCACCTTTACCACCACCTTCTTTTGGCCCTCCTCATACCAGGCCTGGAAGCTATCTGGGTCTCGCCGCTTCGATTGCAGGGCGCAATTCACAGCCGCATGGGCCACCTGGGCGGCCATCTTGCCAGCGGAGAGCTTGATGTCCTTGCGGACCGCGATCACCATCTTATAATCCATTTGCACCATGGTCGGATTAGTGAGAATGATTTATCTTAAAAAAGGTTGGGCGTGAGCTCAGACGTCCCCAAAGGCGAGGCGGAACTGCTTCTTGAGCTCCCTGTCCCTCCGTCGCCTGTCCTCTTCCATCCGCTCTTCCAGCTCCTGCTTCGACATTTTGAAGCTGATGCTCTCCGAACAGATGGGGCAGTTGAACTGCCTCCCTTCCAAGCAGAGCTCTGGCTCTACGGTTATCATGATCTCGCATTTGGGACAGCTCAGGAGGAGGACTTCGTCCATCTTGACCAGTTATGGAGAGCCTCGCATCCGATATTTATCGCTTCCCCAGAAGTGGCAGGGCCGGGTAGATAGGTTTTAAATCCCTAGCCCCTTGCAGATTCGATGTTCGAGATAACACGCCGAGATGGACTGGCCAGGATGGGTCGGTTGGAGAGCGCCCATGGCACCCTGGAGACCCCGGCCCTTTTACCTGTGGTCAACCCGCGCTTCGAAGCCATCACGCCCCGGGAACTGCATGACCGATTCCGTTTCCAGGCCATCATCACCAATTCCTACATCATACGCAACGACGCTAAGATGAGAGGGGAGGCGCTAGAGAAAGGGCTTCATGGCATGCTCGATTTCCCTGGCGTCATCATGACCGATTCGGGGACCTTCCAGTCGCACATGTACGGGGAGGTGGAGGTGCGGAACGACGAGATCGTGCCGTTCCAGAGGCAGATAGGTTCTGACATCGGGACCGTACTGGACATTTTCACAGAACCGGAATGGGGCTACCA
>JACXTP010000025.1 GCA_016919625.1 Methanomassiliicoccaceae archaeon | reverse complement strand
GCTCAATAGCTGTCCCAATGCACCGAAAGCTCGGGGATGCCACAACCCGAGCCCTCCGTCACCTGACCGACCACCTTAGCACCATCGCCCAGGGCTCGAATCGCATCGGCCACATCGTCTTGGCGCAAGACAATGGCGAAGCCCATGCCCATGTTGAAGGTCCGGTACATCTCCGCGTCGCTGACGCCGCCCAGCTCTTGCACCACATCGAAGATGGGCTGAGGCCTGATGGGGTCGTCGATACAGAACATCACGTTCTTTTTGAGGCGCACGAAGTTCTTCAAGCCGCCGCCAGTTATGTCGACCATGCCGGTGGGTTTGACCTTCTCCAGCATCCCCATTACGTCCCGCACGTAGATGGTCGTGGGCCGGAGCAGCTCCAGCCCTATGCTGCCACCCAATCGGTCGAACCGTTGTTCCAGGCCTATATTGGCCCCTTCCAGCACCTTTCGGGCTAGGGTCATGCCGTTGGAGTGCACACCGGAGCTGCGCAGCCCGATGATGGCATCCCCGACCTTGACGTCCGCGCCGGTGACCAGGCGTTCCTTGGTCAGGAAGCCCAGGGCGGAACCGGAAAGGTCCACCCCCTTGACGATCTCAGGCAGCACGGCGATCTCCCCGCCCACGATGTCCACGTTGGCCATCTCCGCTGCCTTCTCCAGCCCGATCCCGATCTCACTGGTGACCCTCTCGTCGGGTCTGTCGATGGCGATGTAGTCCACGAAGGCCATCGGTTCCGCCCCGACGCATATGGTGTCGTTGACGTTCATGGCCATGCAATCGATGCCCACCGTGTCCCATTTGTCAAGCTCCTCGGCGATGAGCAGCTTTGTCCCCACCCCGTCCGTGCAGAGCGTGAGGACCCACCCCTCGAAATCAATGAGCGCAGTGAACTGGCCTTTGATGTCGATGACCCTGCCCTTGCCTTGGCGACGGTACCTCAGATGGTCAACCAGGGAGCTGATGGCCTTTGATTTCCTCTCAATGTCCACCCCAGCCTTGGCATAGGTCCAACCTTCTCTTTCCATGCTATCGGCCTGATATCCCCTCGCCCCATAAAAAATGCTCGAAAGGCCACATGACAAGGGTTTTAAGGGAGGAGCGCATCGATAGGGACAGATGTCGAACAACTGGGTGCAACAACATCGTCGCGACTACTACTACCGGAAGGCCAAGCAGCTGGACTATCGTAGCCGCGCCTCCTTCAAGCTCATCCAGATCGATGATCGGTTCGACATACTCAAAGAGGGGAGATCGGTGGTGGACCTTGGCGCCGCCCCGGGCGGTTGGCTGCAGGTGGCGGCAGAAAGGATCGGCCCCGAGGGCCGAGTCATCGGGGTGGACCTTCAGCCCATCGCCCCCATCGAGGGCACAATGGTGGAGACCATCATCGGTGATGTGCGAAAGCAGGAGACGGTGGACCGTCTGTTGTACATGATCGGCGGAAAGGTCGATGTGGTCCTCAGTGACATGGCCACCAACATATCGGGTCAGTATGCCATGGACCATGCCCGTTCCATAGAGCTCTGCGACCATGCCCTGGCCTTCGCCCGGAAGACGCTGGTCCCAGGGGGCTGTATGGTCCTCAAGGTTTTCGAAGGGGACATGATGAGGGACCTATTGAAACAGATCCGGGCCAGCTTCCGCGAGGTCAAGCTGCACGCGCCGAAGGCATCCCGCTCCAGCAGCTCCGAGATATATGTCATCGCCCGCGATTTCAAGGGCGAGGCGCCGCCACGGCCGCAAGCTGCCCCAGTTAATTCCGACCGATGTTAATCGGGCAATTTATTTAATGCACGTTCATCATTTTGAGTCGATGATAACCTACATTCGCATCATGTTCAGCTCGGAGGGCAAGCGGCCTTCCCTGGTGTTCGATGCCATAAGGAACCTGGGCTTTGAGCCGACCACAGGGAACTACGACGGGATTTACAAATGGGACAAGAAGGCGACCCTCGACGAGGCGATATATCTTGCTGACAAGGTGCAGATGACCCTGAAGGGAATGGGCGTCGTTTTCACGCTGGAGACGGCTGCGGTCCAGGATAACGGATGCGACTGAACAGCATACCCCAGGAGTTCCTCAGCCCTCCCATGCGCTGCGGCAAGATCATCTGCGTCGGTCAGAACTATCGGGAGCACATCAAGGAGCTCAAAGGCGAGGAGCCGGAAGAACCAGTTATATTTCTGAAACCCGCCTCGTCACTAATCGCCGACGGCGAGGTCATCCAGATCCCCGCAGGGATCGGGCGAGTGGACCACGAGGTGGAACTAGCATTGGTCATCGGAAGCAGGGGCAAGGACATACCAGCGAGTTCCGCGCTTGACTACGTGATGTCCGTGGCCGTTTTCAACGACGTCACCGCCAGGGACGTGCAGTCGCGGTACCGCAAGGCCGGGTTGCCCTGGACCTTGAGCAAGGGCATGGACTCGTTCGCGCCCATGTCCCCACCGCTACCATTGAACCGGGTGGAGGACATACACCATCTGGACCTGGAACTGAGGGTCAATGGCGAGCTGAGGCAGAAGGGCAACACGGAACAGATGATATTCCCTCCTGAGGAGCTCATCGCCTTCATCTCCCGATATATGCGGCTGGAGCCGGGGGACATCATCGCCACCGGGACGCCGAGCGGGGTAGGCCCGATACGGCCGGGGGACTTGGTCGAGGCAGAGATATCGACCGTGGGCACGCTGCGCAACCCTGTGGTCGACGCGTTAAAATTGGGATAAGGCCCTTCACTTCATCCCTACATCACTGCTTTCGTTCTTATCAATCCCAGAACCGCTTGTTCCGGGCGTAGTTGATCTCCGCGGTGAGGATGTCGCGCAGCAGGGCGTCCTCGTCCTCATGGTAGGAGCTAAGCACTCGGGCGGCGGTATCTGGCCCCACCCCCCTTCCCGCCAGGACCACCATGGCCTTCCGGCCCCCGCTTGAGACCAAGGAGGCGTTCTTGAAGAGACGCCTCAATTCCTTTTCCTCCTCCTCGGTGCGCTTCTGTTTCTTGACCAGCTTGATGGTGTCCTTGTTGTACGAGGCCAAGGCGGCCATCATCGACCCCCCGCACTTGGGGCATAGGACGCGCTTCGGGGCCTCCTTCGCCTTGAGCCGGTGCTGCGAGGTGCAATTCAAGCAGGACATGAACAACGTCTCGTCCTCCAGGCGCCGCTTCAAGGCCATAAGTATGGAGTGGTCCGCCCGCTGGGGCGTGATCAGCTCCTTGGAGTGTTGCAGTCCGGCCTCTCCGATCGGGGAGAGACCACAAACGTGCAGCTCGATCTCGCCAGACTCCAATCGGGCCACCACTGCTGCCGTAGCAGGCAGGTCCAGGTCCTCCCACAGCACCTTATCGACCGCCTCGTCGAACATCACGCTGTCCTCGTATGCCTCGACCAATCGATTGAAGTTGATGTTGCGGTAGTCCGCCTCCTTGTCCACCGCCCCGAACTTCTTGGCCACGTAGACGAAGCGCCACCGCAGGTGACTGGAGTTGCGGATGACCATGCGCAACAACCCCTCCACGGTGCCGGTCCGCAAGGACCGCAGGGTTTCCAGAATGACATCGGGCCGGATGTCTCGGGGCAGGTCGAGGATGATGCGGTAGGGGTCGGTGGTCACACCCACACTCTCCCCCAAACGGGCCGATAGCAGGGTGGAGAGCATCTTGGCCAGGGTCTCATTGACCTTGGTGCCGAAACAGACATTGAGAATGGCCAGGCGTTTCCCCATCTCCAGCGTCACCACTGTGTCCGAAGGCAGGACCGCCTTGGCCCGCTGCGACCTGATGTACTCGGCCAGGGAGGAGTTTGCCGGGGCGTCACCATGGTAATGCGAGTAATCCTCCTCCCGCCTCAGCCTACCCACCTCCTGGGCCACGCTGTATGGCACCGGTATGTCCTCCCCCACCCAAGATGGTATGGAGCCTATCTCCTTCACCTGCTCGACCAGCAGCTCCTCCTCTCGGACCTCGACGATCCTCCAGGTCCTGCCTCGGGTGATGAAACTGGCATAGGGCTCTGCGAAGGAGACCACGAAGCTCTCGTCCAAGGTGCCTACCACCGCCCGGGTGGCCAGGTCTCGCACCAAGTACGTGCGCTCGTCCGGTATCATGGAGATGTTGTCGTAGAAGTACTTGCGGCCCCGGGCCGATTTCTTGTAATCGCTCTCGTTCAGGAACAGCAGCCCGATCTGCGCTGCCAGCTCCAACACCTTGTCGAACCTTTCCCGCTCCAGTTTGCGGAACGGATAGGAGCGCTTGATGATGTTGTACGCATCGTCCTTGACCACGTTCCCAACCATGGCCATGGCGACCAGCTGGTTGACCAGGACCGTTAGTGGGCAGTCACGGACCGCGAAAGGCTCCAGCTCATCATGGAGGGCCTTGCGCACGATGACCAGGCTCTCCGCGATCTCGTCTGGGTTGGACGCGACAATGGCCCCCTCGGCCCTCCCCCCCACCTGGTGACCGGCCCGGCCCATGCGCTGGATGAGACGCGCCACCTGTCTGGGTGAGTTATACTGGATGGTGAAATCGACCGAACCCACGTCTATGCCCAGCTCAAGGGAGGAGGTGCATATCAGTCCCTTGAGGCGCTCCGATTTGAACGCCTCCTCCATCTCGATGCGGATCTCCTTGGAGAGAGAGCCATGGTGCACACCCACTGGGAAATTCTCATCCCAGACATGATAGCGGGCGGCAAGCGCCTCCGCGGTGTCCCTGGTGTTGACGAAGAGCAAGGTGGAGCGATGCGCCTCTATCAGCTCGCGGCAGCGGCGCATGCAGGACATCAGCTGCGGGTCGGACTGTAGCGTTCCGGCCAGGTCCTTGTCGATCTCCTCCACCCGAGGGCTCTGGACGCTGATAGCCATCTGCTTGGCCACCTTCTCACGTATCACCGTGACCTCCCGTCCCGTTCCGACCAGGAAGTTGGCCACCTCCTGCACCGAGCCCACCGTCGCGCTCAGGCCCACCCGCTGGTACTCTCCCGCCAACAGGGTCAATCGTTCCATGGCCACCGCAAGCTGTGCCCCTCGCTCATCGTCCGTGAGCTCATGGATCTCGTCCACGATGAGGTAGCGCACGTTCGAGAGGTGGGCCCTAAGGTTCTTTCCGGTGAACAGGATCTGCAAGGTCTCAGGGGTGGTGATGAGGATGTCCGGGGCGTTCTTCGACTGCCTCTGCCTTTCCGATTGGGAGGTATCCCCATGACGCACCGAGACGTTCAGACCGAGAGCCTCTCCGAACTCCTCGAAACGTCTCAACATGTCCCGGTTCAAGGCCCGAAGCGGTGTTACGTAAATGCATTTGATGCCCTTGCCATCGGTGGTGACGAGTCGGTGCAGGATCGGCAGCATGGCCGCCTCCGTCTTTCCGATGCCAGTGGGGGCCACCAGGAGAACGTGCTTTCCTTCCAGGATACGCGGTATCGCATTGCGTTGAGGGCCGGTCGGCTCATGGATGTCCTTGTCCTTGAGGAACTGCCTGATCCTGCTATCCAAGAGCTCGAACGCCATGATTGCGACCTAGGCAAGCTCTAAGCGAGACCAAAAACCTATTTGTAGCTATCGTCAGGTGGACCGAAAAGGAATAAATGGTAAAAGGAAGGGGTTTATGCGGTGGCCTTCACCGGCTCCGCCTTCTTCTCTGCCGGAGCGGCCTGGGCCTGCTCGGTGGGCGGGGCGGGGTCTGTGGCCATGAGCAACATCTCGGATATGTCCATGACCTTGATGTTGGCGTTGATCTTCTTGGCGCCCTGCTGCAGGTTGACCACACAGAACGGGCAGGCGGTGGCGAGGATCTCCGCGCCGGTGGCGACGGCCTCCTTGACTCTTTCGGCCGCTATGTTCACGGCGAAGTCGTTGAAGGCGGACTTGTAACCGCCTCCAGCGCCGCAGCACTTGGAGTCCATACGTATGTGCTTCATCTCCACCAACGTCACCCCTGGTATGGCCTTGATTACCTCGCGCGGCTCATCGAAGACCTGGGCATGGCGGCCTAGATGGCATGGGTCATGGTAGGTGACCTTGGCCTTGATCTCCTTTGTGAACTTGAGCTTCTTGTCCTTGATGAGCTGGTTGCTCATCTGGGCGAAATGCATCACGGGGAACGGCGCGTTCGCATAGTATTTTCCATAGTCATGCGAGGTGGTCTTGTAGCACCCCGCACAGGTCATGACCATGGACTTGGCGCCCATGCGCTCCGCCTTGGTGATGTTGTTCTCCGCGAATCCAGCGGTAAGTTTGGTCTGACCTGTCCTCAAGGCGGGGGAGGTGCAGCACCATTCGTCCTCGCCCAGTGTGTTCAACTTCAGGCCGGCGCGGTGCATCACGGTGACCCCTGCCTTAGCTGGGGAATTGAGACGGTAGGCGGCGGTGCATCCAGAGAAGAAGCAGACATCGGGGTAGGGGGAGCGCGGGACCTCCTTGGGCCAATATTGGTCGCGTTTGGAGCGTGGCTCACCATAGGGGTTGCGCACCTCCTCCAGGCGCTCCCTGATGCGGATGTGGGCCTCTAGTGGGCCCTTGCCCTGCTCCACCACCCACTCCCTCACTACCTCCCAGAACTCGGCGAACTCAATGTTGACATGGCAGACGGACCAGCAGCGGGCGCAGCCAGTGCACTTGTATAGGGCGTCGACGAACTCATCGTCCACCTTTATCTTGCGACCAAGGAGGGAGTCCACGGCGGTCCTCTTGGCCAGCTGGTTCAAGTAGTACACCTTGCCCCTCGGACTGACCGATTCCCAGGGCGTCTGGGCCCAGGTGTCGCAGACCCTGATGCAGTAACCACACTGAAGACAAGCGGCCATTTCCCTTTCGATGCTCTTGGGCAGTTTCACCATTGGAATACCTCGATGAGATCAACCAACAACCTGGAACCCGGAGGTGGGATGTGGGATATGGATGGAAAACGAATATAAATATTATATGCAGGAATACAACGGCCGGGAAAACCAACCCATCCAGATGGTGAAAAAGCACGCGCTCATTTTTTGCACAATTGTTACCGTTCATCCCTCCAATATCGGGGAGTAACCGTACCAACTTCCTTCGAGCTTGAGCATATGGACGTTCTCCTGTAGCAACTTGAGATGTCCGTTCTCGATGCCGGATAGCTGTCTCAATCGGCCCTTGACACCCGGCTCGGTCGCGCTCTCGGCTGCCTCGTCGTACATCTGGATGGACCGCTTCTCCACATCTATGCCTACCTCCAAGGCCTGGATCTCTTCCTTGACGGTTAGACAGACGTTCCGCTCCATGAAGGGGAACACCTTGTCCGGGATGACACCCATGTACCGCTTACTGGCCTCCACCCCCTGGACGTCATATCCTTGGGAGATGCGGTCGATCTCCTTCTCTATCAACTCCTTGTGGCCAAGCTCATCGCGGGCCAGTCCCCGCATCAAGGCCTTTCCGGTGTCATCCTTGACGCATTCCTCCAGACCTCTATAGAAGCGGATGCCGAACTCCTCTATCGCTACCGCGGCATAAAGGACGGAAAGCTGAGACCGGGTCGATTCAGAAGGTTCCTTGAGCGCTGCCATGTCATCTTCCATGGGAACCTTTCTTATTTCTTTTTATTGGATTTTTCGGGTGCCTGATTAATAACGCCCTAGCTCCATCCACTGCCAATGCGTGCCCTGCCATATCGCTGGGCGGTCCTGCTCATCGCCTGCATGGGCAGCCTCATGGCCCCTCTGGACTCCACCATAGTCAGCGTGTCATTGCCAGTCATCTCCGAGGACCTGGGAATGGAGTACGCCTCGGTGGTCTGGGTCCCCACGGCCTACCTGGTCACCATTGCGGCCCTCCTTCTAACCATTGGCCGACTCTCAGACCTGAAGGGTCGGAAGAACATTTACATCTGGGGCTTTGGCATATTCACCCTGGGGTCGGTCCTTTGCAGCATGGCACCAGGAGGGTCCTTCCTCATCGCTTCGAGGGTCGTCCAAGGGGTGGGTGCGGCCTGCATCATGGCGACCGGGGCGGCGATAATCACCCACGTGTTCCCACCGCAGGAGAGGGGCAAGGCTCTGGGCATCAACGCCATGTTCGTATACGTCGGCCTGTCCCTCGGGCCGGTCCTGGGAGGGGTGCTGACCGATCTTTTTGACTGGAGGGCCATATTTTGGGTCAACGTGCCCATAGGTCTCGCCGTCATGCTCCTGACCTGGGCCATCATCAAGGAGGATGGGGTCAGCACCGATATCAGGTTCGATCTGGCGGGAGCGACCGTGTTCGGACTAGGGCTGGTCTGCCTATTGCTCGCCCTCACCTTCGGGGAGTCGGAAGGGTGGACGGAGCCAGGCATAATCCTCCTCCTCATGGTCTCGATCGGTCTAGGGGTCCTATTCGTCCATATAGAGAGGGGACGAGGTGACAAGGCCATGCTCAATCCGCGGCTGTTCACCGAGAACCGTTTGTTCGCGGCAGGCAACCTCTCCGCCTTACTGAATTACACCGCCTTCTTCGGGGTCAGCTTCGTCATATCATTCTATTTGCAACGACTGTTAGGCCTTTCGGTGCTGGAGACCGGCATGGTGCTTCTCTCCATGCCTGTGACCATGGCCATCATCGCGCCTGTGAGCGGATATGTCTCCGACCGCATCGGTTCTCGCGTCCTCAGTACCACCGGGATGCTGATCTCAGCGATCGGATTGACCATCCTGAGCACCCTCAACGAGGGGAGCGGCCTAGGCCTGGTTGTTGCTGGCCTGGTCGTGCTCGGCGTGGGCATGGGCATGTTCGCGTCGCCCAACACGAGCGCCGTCATGGGGTCGGTGCCCAAGGACCAGATCGGCGTGGCATCGGGCACGATCTCCACCATGCGCACGGTGGGCCAATCGCTCAGCTTGGTGGTCATGGCGGCGGTGATCGCCGCGGTGGCTGGGTCAGACATCGCCGACCTGGTATTCGGCGGCGGTTCGGTGGGAGACATCGACGCGGTGCAGGAACAATTCCTGAACGGCATGCAGGCGGCCTTCCTGGTGGCGGCGGGCATAGCCGTCCTGGGGGCGATAGCATCCTCGGTGCGCGGTCCAAAATCATGATCACGATCCTCTAGCCTGAGATGTGCATGGCATGTTCCAGACGATCGTTCCCCTGAACGACATAGGTGTGCCCAAAGCTAATCGACCAGTCGGTTTCCAGGTATTGTTGCTACGAAAGTTTTAAATTAGGATTCGATTTGCCCCACCCTATCCCATCAGTATATAAATGTACTGAAAGGGCATCCATGCTGGAGGGCTTCCTGACCGAGGCCCATCCCATGATGGAAGTGGATGGAATGAATGCTGATGTTCTGTTCCAATCGCTCATCGTCATTCTGTCGATAGGGGCCATCGCCTCGTTGGCATTGAGCAGACTAGGTAAACAATGGACCACCATTGGCCCTTTGTGTTCCCTGGTCGCCTCAGCGGTCGGTCTGATTCTCTCCATCGAGGTCATAACCACTGGTCCAGTGCAGCTGGGTTGGTCCCTGAGCACCTACTTCGGCAATTGGTCCCTCTATCTGGACCAGTTGGGGGGCTTCTTTCTCCTGATGGTCTGCCTGGTCATGGCAAGTGTCTCGGTCTATTCCATCGCATACATGCGTCAATATGAAGGCAAGTACAACGTCGGTCTGATGGGCTCCCTGCTTGCCCTATTCTT
>JACXTP010000003.1 GCA_016919625.1 Methanomassiliicoccaceae archaeon | reverse complement strand
CTTCTCCGCCCCCAGCAACTGCACTGTGCTGGATGGGAACCGCGCCAATCGCCCCAGTCCTCCAGAGATCGAAATCATGCGCGCCGCCAGGTTGGCTGACAGCAAGTGGGTCAGGTTGGGGGCCACCTTCTGCATGCTCTCCAGGATGTATCGGTCCAACGCTTCATTGCGCCGGTACATGGCCTCCAGACCGGAGGCGAAGGAGCGGATGGTCTCCAGGTCGTCCACTAACATCTCCGATCCAACCGACTCGAGCTCGACGCCCAGCTCCACCAGTATCGTGTCCCGGGAGCCGTGCTGGGCGATCAGCTCCGCATAGCGTAGGTCCTGGGCATAATCGGCCAGCTCAGGGAAGTGCAGCCCATACCATTCGTGCAACCGCTCGCTCATGAGGTTGATGGTCTCGATCAGGTCATCGGTGGCGCGTATGGCCTGGGCCACGCACCGGTCCTCCCCTAACGGTTCCCGTGTCCTCACCTTGCCCAGCTCGACCATGACTATCTGCATGAACTGCGGCTCCAGGCCGTAGTCTTGGGGTTTGATGAAAGATGAGTCGAACAGCACTGGCTTACCAAGCTTGGAGAGCCGGGGCTCTGCCACCTTCATGCGCTTCTGGGCCAGCCTCCGCTCCTCCGGCAGTATCTCGCCGCGCTGCACGGCCGCCAGCTTCTTGGCGATGGCCTTGGCGTCCCTCTCGAACAGCTCATGTCGCTTCACGCTCTGCTCATCGCAGAGGAACACTCCGAACCACTTTGTGACCAGTATCATTTCGATGCCCTTCCTTTTTGTTCACTTCGACCTCATGATGCGGGCCACCTCGTTCTGGGGAAGGTCGGCCGCCCCTCCGATGAGATTGACCCGATACTGCAACTTGGCCAGGAACTCCATGGCTTCCATGCGATGGAACGCTTCCCTCACGTCGCGGCCCACCGTGATGGCGCCATGCTTCTCCAGCAGGTACGCGTTGCTCCAGGACATCGGCTCACCGATGGAGCGGGCCAGGTCCTCCGTCCCCGGGGTGGTGTAAGGGATCAGAGGTATCTCCTTTCCCAAGTATAGCAACGATTCCGGCGTCAGCGCCGGGCGCAATCGTTCGCTGGCCAAGGCAAGGACGGTGCAAAACTCCGGATGGGTATGTACCACCGCACCGACGTCCGGCCGTCCCCGATAGAAGGCCAGATGGAATGGCGTCTCTATGCTGGGCCTACCGCCGCCTTCCACCTCTTCGGTGGCGATGTCTATCTCCACCAATTTCTCCGCCTCCAGCATGCCTTTGCACACACCCGAGGGAGTGATGAGCATACGGCCTCCCTCCATCCTCAGACTGATGTTGCCCGCCAATCCGCTCACGAGCCCTTTCTCGTAGAGCAGCTTCCCATAATGGACCAGCTCTTTCCTCGCCTTCTCATCCTTCATGTCATCCGCGCCCCCTTGACCTTATGGACCTCGGATGGCTTGATGACGCCTATCTCGGTGATGATGCCGGTGACGTACTTGTGCGGCGTGACGTCGAACGATGGGTTCAACGCCGCCGACCCCTTCGGGGCGATGAGACGCCCGTCCACCTCCGTAACTTCCGTGGGCGATCGGTTCTCGATAGGTATGTCCTTGCCGCTCTCCATCTTCAGGTCGAAGGTGGATATGGGCGCCGCAGTGTAGAATGGCACCCCCAGCTCGTGGGCCAGGACGGCCTTCTCGAAGGTGCCGATCTTGTTCGCGAAGTCCCCGTTGGCGGCGATGCGGTCGGCCCCGACGATGACGATGTCGGTGCCAAGGCGCAGGAAATGACCAGAGGCTCCGTCCGGGATGATGGCATGGGGTATGCCCTCCTCCACCATCTCGAAGGCGGTGAGCTTCATGCCCTGCCAGCGCGGTCTGGTCTCGGAGACGTAGACGAATAAGGGCTTACCCTTCCTCCAAGCCGCCCGGATCGGCGCAAGCGCCGTGCCATGGTCCAAGGTCGCCAACGCCCCGGCGTTGCAATGCGTCATCACCCTCGCCCCGTTGGCGATCAAACCCTCCCCGTGCTCGCCGATCAGACGGCACTTCTCCACGATGGTGTCGGCGTATCGGTCGGCCGCCTCCTTGGCGTCCTCGCCCTTGGCCATCGTCTCAATCATGAAGTCCACGGCGAAGAAGAGGTCGTGGGCGGTGGGTCTTGTGGACTTGAGCAGCTTGGCCGCATCCTGTAGGTCCATGCCCTGGTTCTTGGCCAAAACCATTCCGTAGGCCGCCGCCGCGCCGATCGCAGGGGCGCCCCGAACGGTCATGTTGCGTATGGCCTCCGCCATGTCCTCGCAGTTGTAGATGTCCAAAAGGACCACTTGGTGAGGGAGCAGCCGTTGGTCGATCATGCGCACCTTGTCGCCCTCAAGCCATAGCGCCCGGCGGTCCTGGACCTTGCCATCTAACCTTATCTTCATCTTCTCATGCGAGTGAGGGCGGAGGGATTAGAAAATTGTTCTTACTGCAATGGGAGGGCAATTTCCGATAATTCGTCTTAAAGCAATATGTTTATTAACTGGCTTCATTAATCAGAATGTTGGCTAGGAGATGAATAAGAAACCATCGGATTTTGACGTATATTCGACCTCGACGGGGTTGCGCCAGATATCCAATCCGGTAAGGCAGAAGATATTGTCCGAGCTGCAACGCCGGGACCTTAGCCTGAGCGAGATCGCCACCCTCACCGGTAAGGCCCAATCTACACTGTCCGTGCACCTTGACAAGATGGTGGTGGAAGGATTGATCGGATACCGGGACGACCCGCACGACAATCGACGCAAGATCTTCTACCTCATATCAAGGCCAGTTGGTTCTTCGGTGGTGCCAAGGGAGGAGCTGAAGAAGGCGGTCAGCAACACCATCGCCCGCAGCATCGGCACCCCGTCCACCTTCTTGAAGGGCATGATACGTTCCATAGTCATCGGGATGGAGGCCATCGGCTTCAACATGGACCCGGTGCTGAAGGACATTGGGCGGCAGATCGGGACCGAGGTGGCGAAGCGGTTCAATTCCACCAATGTGGAAGGCCTCATCCAGGAGGTCAAGGAGTTCTACAAGGAGCACGAGCTGGGCGAGGTCGTGGTCTATTCTGTGCATCCGGTCACGCTCATCATCAAGGACGAGTACGACTGCTCCAAGGCGCCCGACGTCGGACGCACCCTCTGTCTTCTAAACGAGGGCATGCTAGAGGCCATGTTCGAGTCGAAGCTGAACATGCCGTTGCGCGTGGTGGAGAAGGAGACCTTCGGTTCAAACTTCAACATGTGCAAGTACGTCATCGAGCCGTCCCTTTGACAAGCCCCTGCTCATAGAAAATCTTGAAATCTTGATTGGTCGATGCCATCGGCCATGACAATGAAGGTCATCGCGGTCTTGGGCAGCCCACGCCGTCACGGTGGCGGTTATGGCGTGGTCAAGAACCTGGAGGGCAAGCTCAAGGAACTTGGCGCTGTCGAGGTTGAGTACGTCCATCTCGTCGATGTCGGGCTACTGCCATGCAAGGGCTGCTTCACCTGTATCTCCAAAGGCGAGTCTCATTGTCCGCTCAAGGATGGCAGGGAGGATCTGGAGCGAAGGATGCTTGCGGCGGACGGGCTGATCCTGGTCTCCCCCGGGTATGTGCAGAACGTGAGCGGCCTGTTCAAGAACTTCATGGACCGGTTCGCCTATACCAATCACCGGCCCCGTTTCTTCCACCAAAGCACCCTGGTGGTCGCCAATGGCGGTGCGGGGCTGAAGCATACCCTGCGCGCCTTGAGCATGTCATTGGGCGGGGCCAGGATAGTAGACCGTTTATCAGTGGCGATACCGCCTTGGCCCATCAACGAGAAGATGCAGGCCAAAAACGAAAGGGCCATCGAAAGGGCGGCCCAAGCATTGTTCAGGGACATGACCACCAAGGGACCTTCCCCGAGCCCCGATTTCCAAGAGTACATGCGTTTCCGTTTCTTCTCAAGGATCGCACCGGACATGAAGGAGCACCTTCCAGCCGACTTCGAGTTCTACCGGGGCAAGAGGAAGTTCTATTACGACACCAAGATCTCGTTGGGAAAGAAGTTGGCCGCCGACATACTGGTGCCGCTCGGGCTGTTCATGGCCAAAGGGATGGCCCCGGCTCCGACCAAAACATCGGTCGATGCGCCAGGTAAGGAAAAGACATAAAAGGACCCATCGGCCAAGATTATATATCACCTAGCCAATCGCAACGACATGGCCCGGCAGCGGAAACCATATGACCTGATCTATCTCATGACGGTCGAGTTCCTCATCTCCATTCTCACGTTCTACAGCTCGGTCATCATGATCGTTGCGGTCGCCACTGGGTCGGAATCGGATAGATTGGGTCTTATCGGCCCCGATGCTCCGGCCTGGGTGTTGGAAGACCCATCTCAGGCGCTGACCATATTCAGCATTGCCTTCATGGCCCTGGCATTGATATCGTTCCTTTTGCTATGGGGTTTCCTGCGCGCCCAGTCCTT
>JACXTP010000024.1 GCA_016919625.1 Methanomassiliicoccaceae archaeon | reverse complement strand
GACGCTCGAGGAACTCCGGAAGACCGAGGCTGATACCCCTGTCTACAAGAACGTGGGAGCCTTGATGATAATGGTGAAGGACAAGGAGTCCCTCATCAAGGAGCTCGAGGACGACAAGGAGACCACCGAGGTCCGCGTCAAGAGCTTGGACCGCCAGGAGAAGATGTTCCGGGAGAAGTACCAGGTCATGCAGGAGCAGATCTCCAAAGCTCTAGGCCAAAACGAGGGCCGAGGCGAGGAAGAGGGGCCTTAAGGTCCCGCGCGCCTTTTTTTACTATTCATAACAAGGTCTGGTGAAAAAGTGTTCGAGGCGATCATCGCCAGACTGATGCAAGGTCGGAAGCTGATATTGATCCATGGCAATGCCGACCCGGACGCTTTCGGTAGCGCTTTTGCCTTGCGCAGCACCTTTACGGATGTGGACATCTGCGCCCCCCAGGGACTGGACAGGGTGGCCAAGGTCATATCCAAGAAGCTTAGCTGCGAAACATTGGAAAGGGCCGATCTGAGCGCATACGACACCGTGCTGGTGGTGGACACCTCGTCACCTGAGCAGCTGGGAGAAATGAATCGGCCTGGACCGGACTGGATCATCATAGACCATCACGCCCGGAGCGACAAGTGGGCCGGTTGCCAATATTTTTGTGATGATACCAAGCGCAGTTGCTCGGAGATCATCTTCGAGCTCCTCAAGGAATCCGGTGCACCTATCGGGAAATCGACCGGTCTGGCA
Organism: Methanomassiliicoccaceae archaeon; assembly: GCA_016919625.1. GTDB lineage: Archaea > Thermoplasmatota > Thermoplasmata > Methanomassiliicoccales > UBA472 > JACXTP01. Next base: position 11,128 of record JACXTP010000024.1, on the reverse strand, counting down.
TTGCTCTGTGGCATGACCACGGACAGCGGACACTTCCGCTACGCCAACCCGGCCTTGCTGCACAGCTTCGCAGAGCTGATGTCCATGAGCGGGGCGGAGATGGACGAGATCTACACCATGACCGACCTGGAACCGGACATTTCTGAGCGCATAGCCGTCCTCAAAGGAGGGCAGCGACTGCGCTTCGAACGGGTGGGCGAGCGCATAGTGGCGGTCTCGCTGGGAAGTTCGTTCGAGAGCTCGGTGTGCAAGTCGCTGCTATCGATGGGGGCGGACGTGGCCTTTGTGGTCTCCCAAAGGGATGAGACCTTCCGCCTCAGCGCCAGGGCTAGAGCGGAGATGGTCCGGGCCGGACTGCACCTCGGCAAGATGCTAGAGGACGTGGGAAAAGAGACCATGAACGAAGGAGGCGGTCACCCTGGGGCGGCCGGTCTCACTGGGAATGGTGACGCCGAGGCAATCGCCAACATCTGTATGAGCCGGACGATGGCGTTCCTGCGCACCCTGAACGGCCGTTACTGATCAGCGCAATGACTTTACCTGAGCCAGTATGACCTTGATGTCATCGTAGTTCTTTGGGTTCCTGACGAAGTACTCCCTGGTAGGAGCAAGCACCTCTGACAATGTCTCCGCCACATTGTTCTTGAGGTCCATGGCATGGACCTTACCGGCGACATAGGCCTCCTCGAGCTCCTGGTAGGACTTGAACTCCAGGTTGCCCCCGAACTTCTCAGGGCGCTTCAGCACAAAGGTGTCGATGCGCTCGAACAGGACATATTTCACTATCTCCAGGACCGGGTTCGCCTCCGCCTCGGGGGGACAGAACGCCTTGCCGACCTTCCGCTTTATGTCCTCTGGTGAATCATGTATGAGGATTCCGCTGTCGGGGTCGCTCTTGGACATCTTGGCGGAGACTGGGTCCATGCGGTTACCGCCCTTCAGGCCGGATAGCAGTGGGGTATGGACCGCCACAGCCTTCTTCCACTTGAGCCTGTCCGCTGCCTCCCGGGCAAGCATATGGGCCTTCCGTTGGTCCATGCCAGCATATGCCAAGTCGACGTCCAAGGCGAAAATGTCCGCCGCCTGCAGCAACGGGTAGAGCGTCTTGGATGAGTCCATCTCCCCCTCGTCCTCCTGCCTTCCCATGATGGTCAGGCATCGCTTGACCCGGGTGAGGCTGGAGGTCTTGCCGATGCGCATGACCTTCTCCCAGTAATCGATATCGTCCATCAGGTCCGATGCCAGTACGAAGGTGACCTTATCCCTCGGCACGCCCAGTGCTTCGAAGCAGTCCTCCATGTACTTGGCGCAGGCGCGGATGTTGTCTATGTCGCCTCCCAGTTTATCATTCAGGTAGGCGTGCCAATCGGCCAGGAATATGACGAAGTCGAAGCCTGCTTCCACGAAGTTCTTGACCTTCTGAGCGCAGACCATCCAACCTATGTGGACCAGGCCAGAGGGTTCGAAACCGATATAACCGCGCGGCCTTTCCTTGGTCGCCAACAATTGGCGCAGGTCCTCCTCCGTCACGATCTCCTCGGTGTTCCGTACGACCAGATTGTATCTCTGCTCCAGGTCCATATCGATCGGGGTGGAATCGGCCCGCCGTTATTTATGTTATTTCGATTGGGAAGGGCGGGAAACCGGTCTAGGGAACCTAGCGATATTATTTATCGGAATTCATCCAGTTCCATTTCGAGCTTATGTCTGAAGAGATGGTTCCATCAAAGATCATAGAGGATAGCGCCGCCGCGGACATCAAGAAGGTCCTGGAGGCTCTGCCTTCACCGGTACGTTTGATACTTTTCACGGCTGCAGGGGACCATGCCAGCGATGTGCAACGAAAGATACTGCATGAAATGCAGGCCCTCTCCAGCAACATCATACTAGAGGAGTATGAGCTGATGAACGCTCCAGACGAGGCGGGGCGCTATAGCGTGGAGATGACGCCCTGCACGATCGTGCGGGCTGAGAAGGACTATGGGATCAAGTTCTATGGGATAACCAGCGGCATGGAGTTCCCCACCTTGTTGGAGGACATATTGATGGTGTCCTTTCAGAAGACGGAGCTGGACCAACAGCTGGAGGATATGGTCAAGGCCATCGATAACGCGGTGCATATCAGGGTGATGGTGACCCTAACCTGCCCCTATTGCCCCAAGATGGTGCGCTTGGCCCACCAGTTCGCTTTCCTGAACGAGAAGATAAGAGGGGATATGGTGGACGCCTCCCAGTTCCAAACCCTTGCCCAACGATATGATGTACAGGGTGTCCCCCACACCGTCATAAACGAGGGGCTGCACCTACAGGGTTCCCTGGAAGCTGGTCAATTCTACCTCCAGGTCCTCAAGGCGGTGGACCCGGAACAGTACCAAGAAATCGAGGAGGTGCTCCGCGAGGCACAAGGAAAACGCAAGGTGGTCAGGTCCGAGGAGGGTCACGTTTACGATGTGGCAGTCATTGGCGCGGGGCCTGCCGGGATGTCCGCGACGATCTATGCCGTGAGGAAAGGACTGGACGCCCTCCTGGTGGCGAAGAAGTTGGGTGGGCAGGTCACTTACACCTCCGAGGTGGATAACTACCTGGGCCTTCCAGGTCAGGATGGGGAGACCATGACGGCCACTTTCCGAGACCATGTGGAGAGCTACCATCTGGCTGAGGAGATTGGCACTGATGTGGTCTCCATTACTGCGACCAAGGAGGGATTCGAGACCGTCCTTGAAGGAGGTAAGAGGTTCCAGTCCAAGGCCGTTATCTACTGCGCCGGGAAGGAATACCGCCGCCTCAACCTACCCAACGAGGTAAAGTTCTTGGGCCGGGGGGTGCGCTTCTGCGCCACCTGCGACGCCCCATTGTATCGGGACAAGAAGGTCGCGGTTGTGGGTGGGGGGAACACGGCCCTCACGGCAGCGCGTGACCTTATGAGACTGGCTATGGAGGTTCACATCGTGCACCGTCGCAAGGATTTCCGCGCCGACCAGGTGCTTCAGGACATGGTCATGGCCTCCAAGAACGTCATTATCCATCCATCAATGACCGTGAAGGAATATCTGGGGGAGGAAAGGCTCATCGGCCTTCGTTTGGAGCCGATCGGAGGAGGCCAGACCGAGGATGTCCAGGTGGAGGGTGTTTTCCTTGGGATCGGACTGGACCCTAACTCCGGTCCGGTCAGGGGTTTGGTGCAATTGAACGAGATGGGAGAGGTCGTGGCGAACAAGGACCAATCGACAGCCCTTCCCGGGTTTTTCGTGGCCGGGGACGTGGCCGATGTCCCGGAGAAACAGATATCGGTCGCGGTGGGACAAGGCGCCCTCGCGGCCATCTCTGCATATAGATATCTGATAGGAAAAGGGTTGCTTGTGCAGAAAGGGTTGGAAAAGGATACCTGGCAGTGATATGCCTATTAGATGTGGAACGACCAAACATTTGGTGACCGTTCCATCGAAGTGCGGCAAATCAATAATAACTGTATTACTGGCCATCCTTAGATTGTGTTAATGGTGCAGGATTTTGACCAGGGATTAAGGGGCGTTATCATGAACATATATACATTATTTTCTCAAAATAATGTTCATTTGTCGAGTTAATAAAGTTTATTATGAGAATTTATCTATGCTCGAGCCGTGACCCTGTGCGAGGCATCGCAGGGTTGACCACTGGCGGGCGCTTGTGTGGTCAGAGTCAGTGCCATTCCGTCATCGAGTCCTTCGATGTGCATGGCGATAGTCTGATAAGCTATGGAGGCTCCAGGAGGAGACTCCTGGTCGCAGCGCCCACATGTCAACCCTAAGTGCCTTTTCATCAAGAGATCGCTAGGCGTTCTCGAAGCACTGTCCCGGGTCGAAGAGTGTGATGTAAGAGATGGCAGACAAAAAGAAGAGCGCGGACGGCTACGCCAGCAAGGTCGATAGCGTCCTTAAGATGGCCAAATCGGTCAAGATGGTGGACTTCAAGTTCGTCGATCTGCCGGGCATACTGCAGCATGTGTCGATTCCGGCGGACAAACTGGACGAGGACAAGTTCGGAGATGGGCACGGTTTCGACGGGTCCAGCATCCGTGGCTTCGCCCATATCAACGAGAGCGATATGCTCCTCATGCCAGACCCGGACACCGCGATCGTGGACTCGGTTTGCAAGGTCCCCACCATGAGCATCATGTGCGATGTGGCCGATCCAATGACCAGGAGCCGTTTCGAGAGGGACCCGCGCTTTATCGGTCAGAAGGCAGAGGCCTATCTCAAGGAGACTGGAATCGCAGACACAGCGTTCTTCGGACCGGAGCTGGAGTTCTTCGTTTTCGATTCCGTCAGCTTCGACCAGAACCAGAACTCTGGATACTACTACATCGATTCTGAGGAGGGCATCTGGAACTCGGGCAAGAACGGATCGCCCAACCTGGGTCACCGCCCCAGGAACAAGGAAGGGTACTTCCCTGCCCCGCCGGTGGACACCCTTCAGGACTTCAGGTCCGAGTGCGTCATGAGGCTCATGGAAGCTGGCATCGATTGCGAGGTACACCACCATGAGGTCGCCACAGCTGGACAAGGAGAGATCGGCATGGTCTTCAACACCTTGACGAAGAAGGCGGACCAGGTCATGCTATACAAGTACATCCTGAAGAACACCGCCAGGGAGTGCGGCAAGACCGTCACCTTCATGCCCAAGCCCCTGTTCGGCGACAACGGTACTGGAATGCATGTGCATCAATCATTGTCCAAGGGCGGGAAGAACATCTTCTTCGACGAGGATGGCTACGCCTTGCTGAGCGACACCGCCATGTACTACATCGGCGGTCTTCTGGAGCATTCCAACGCCCTGCTGGCCCTGACATCCCCGTCCACCAACTCCTACCGGCGCCTGGTGCCCGGATACGAGGCCCCGGTGAACCTGGTCTACTCCCAGAGGAACCGGTCCGCCGCCATCAGGATACCGGTGTACAGCAAGAGTCCGAAGTCCAAGCGCATCGAGTATCGTCCCCCAGACTGCACCTGCAACCCGTACCTGGCCTTCTCGGCCATGCGCCTGGCAGGTCTGGACGGTATCAAGAAGAAGATCCACCCCGGAGAGCCCCACGACATGGACCTGTTCGAACTTTCCGCTAGTGAAGCGGCCAAGATCAAGCAGGTACCAGGCAGTTTGGAGAAGTCTTTGGAGGCTCTCGAGAGCGACCATGACTTCTTGCTCGCCGGCAATGTCTTCACCAAGAACCTGGTGGAGACCTGGATCGACTACAAGAGGGTGAAGGAGAACGACGCCGTCAGGTTGCGCCCCCACCCCTGGGAGTTCTTCCTTTATTACGATTGCTGAGATATGTCCTCAGCCAAACCTTTTATTTTATTTATTTTTATATAATTTTTCTTATTTTGAGAGGTTTTAATAGTCCATTGTCGCTTGTAGGGCGGTCCTAGATGATGGAGCTTGAAGAGAGGGCAATGCCTGTCCAGGCGTCCGCCGAGAATAAGCTTTACATCTATGGTTCCCTAACGATAATGTGCTCCGTCATGGCCTGGTTGTTCGCATTTGCGCATGACCAGGTGCTGCTCCATCTACAGATACTCATCCCATTTTCCTTCGTCAGCCTGGGCATCCTGATCAAATATGGCGATGAGTCCTTCGACGCCGATTGCTTCGACAGGAAGAAGGCCAAGGCTTTGGCGGTGCCGTGTGGCATTTGGATGGGGTTGCTCATCTTCGTTGATCCCGACTCGGCCACAATATTCGTCGGCCTGTTGCTGGCGCTGCTCGTCGCGGCAAAATATGACAACGCCGCATTCAAGGCCGGTTTCGTGGTGGCGGCTCTGTTCGCCCTGCTCTCCTTCATATATTTCCCAGATAACATGAGCTACATGGGCGTCATCGTCGTTTTCATCGCGGCCTTTGTGGACGAAAAGCTGAGCGACATGGCGGACCGCAAGGGAGGGCGTGGCGTCAAAGGGGCCATCATGAAGCAGCGACCCGTCCTCAAGCTCGCCATCCTCGCCCTGTGCGTCGTGGGATTCCTGTCCTCCTACCTCTATCTGTTCGCCTTCCTAGGATTCGATTTCGGTTACTCCTTTGTGGAGAGCTATGCCCAATACCGGGGGTGCCGGGCTGTCCCATCATGACGTAGTAGTTATCGGGGCGGGTCCAGGCGGGGCATCGGCCGCCTACCACTTGCTACTCGCTTCGAAGCTCAAGGTGGCCCTGGTGGAACGCCTCGAGGACGATAGGTTCGCGCATTACCACCGCATGTGCGGGGAAGGGATATCACAGGCCGGTTTGAGGGGGATCGACCTCCCTTTGGAAGGCCTGATCGAACAGCCCATAGCCATTGTCGAGGAGCACTGGCCTGGCGACATCGATGTTAAAGTCAAGGTCAAAGGCGCCATCATCGACAGGGTCGCCTTGTTGAAGCGAATGAAGGGCAGGTTCCTGGATATGGGCGGGGAAATGGTCGATGATAGCGTTTCCCGCATAGTGGGCAACGGCCCAGGTATGGAGGTCCATATGGCTTCAGGGGGAAAATTGACGACCGACCATGTCATCGGGGCGGACGGTGCCCATTCCAAGGTGAGGGGGAGGTTCTTCCCCGAGCTGGAGCCTAGGCTGATCTGGGCGGACCAGTTCATCACTGACGAACGGACGGAGAAAGGAGTCCTGCACTTCCATTACGACCAACACTATTTGGGCGGGTACAAATGGGTGTTCCCTGCCAAGGAAGGGTCGAGGATCGGTTTCCCACGGGGGACCGAAAAAATGCCAGAGGGTGTCGTCGAAAGACACCGGCGGGCCATACCTATCGCCAAGCCGGAAAGGGTGGTGAATGGGAGGGTGTGCTTGGTGGGCGATGCCGCCTGTCAGGTGAACTCAATCTCCTTCGGAGGAATACGCACGGCCATCACCGCTGGTCGTATGGCGGCGAAGGCGTTGGCGAAAGACGACCTTGCCCGATATCAAAGGGAATGGATGGCTTCGTCATTTGCGAAGGCCTCGGACATCGCAACCTATAGGAGGCTCAGTTCGATGAGCAACGAGGAGATGGCAAGGATCGCCAAGCCGTTCGGGAAGGGATATGTCGGGTTCAATGCCACGATGGCGATGATATTTTCAAGGGACCGGGCGCTATATCTGGCGTTCCGAAAGGCGGGAAATTACGGTTGGTGAGAGGATGGATTGCGACGTTCTCATCGTTGGGGCGGGACCAGCGGGTTGCGCGGCGGGGGCGACCTCCGCAAAGAGGGGGGTAAAGACCCTGGTCATCGACAGGAAGAAGGAGATAGGAACGCCGGTGCAATGCGGTGAGGTGGTCAGCACCTCTTTGCTGAGGCAGAGCGGGCTGCGTCTTCCACCAGGTACGATCTGCTATCGACAAGATTTCACGCGATTCGTCCTGGACAGGAAATGGACCTTGGACAACCGCTCCCCCTATTGGAAGGGCGTGACCGTAGAAAGGAAGATGTTCGACAAGTTCCTGGCCGAGGAGGCGGCGCGCCTTGGTGCTGGTGTGCAGGCTGACACCTGCCTTATCGACCTGGAGCGGGACGGGGACCAAGTGCTGAGCGCCAAGCTGAGGATGAGAGGGAGGGAGGTCGTGATCGAACCTAAGGTGATCGTGGCCGCGGACGGGGTGCATTCGACGGTAGGGAAACTGCTGGGCCGCAACGGGTTCGACCGCACCGACCTGGCCACCGGGGTGGAGTTCGAGATGGTGTCCAAGCGCAAATTGCCGCCCTGCATGCAGATATTCATCGAGCCCGAGATCGGGCTCGGATACGGATGGGTGATCCCCAAAGGGGACCGTCGGGCCAATGTAGGCTTTGGCCAGGTGGGCAAACGACTGTCCCGTCGGGATGCTTTGTTGGACTGGATCGTGCAGCATCCCATCATTTCCAGCTATTTCGATGACCGATGCATCCTGGAGGTCAAGACCGGTGACGCACCAGTGCCTGATTTCGAGGGCGGCCCTTATAAAGGCAACGTCCTCTTCGCCGGGGATGCCGCCGGTCAGACCTTGGCCTTCGTGGGAGAGGGCATCATGCCGGCCTATCTGTGCGGAGGGTGCGCTGGCAATGCGGCCGCTGATGCGGTTATAAACGGCATCGAGGCCCTGGGGGGCTACGATGCTGCAGTCCGAGGTCTGGTAGGTGCGGAGATGTCATTGGGGAGCGACCTGCGCGATGCGCTGGTCCTGATATGGACCATCGAGGGACTGACCGGCCATCAGAGAGCTCTCATCTCCGGCCTGGTAATGAACCAGGTCTTGGGGGAGGGCGATATGGCCCTTTTCGATGACATCCCTGAAGATGGTGACCTGTGGAAGCTGGTCAAGCAGAGGATAAAGGCCCAAGGTCAGTCCATCCGTTTAAGCAAGGTCAAGTGAGGCTCATCTCTTCATAAGCCGTCGATGTCTCATCATCTTGAACAGGACCGATCCACCCTCCTTTCCGAACAGATCGTTGACCAAGGCCTCACCTGCCTCACGCTTCTCCTGGTCGTAAGGGCTCCACCAGATGTCTTGAGCATAGCTTCCCTTGTCCCAATGCACGTGGTGCGTCTCCACCAGTTCCAAGAGCCCAAGGTGGCCATGTGTCCTTCCGAAGCCGCTCTCGCCGCTGCCACCCCAAGGAGTCTCCCCGATCCCGAAGGTGTAGGGAGTGTTGTTGATTACCGCTGTGCCACCAGGCAATTTCTCCGCCAATTCCCTCCCACGTGCCAGGTCGCGGGTCCAGATGGAGGCGTTAAGTGCGTATGGACAATCCGCCGCAAGGGCCAATGCCTCCTCGTCACTGTCGAAGGGGATGATGGTGACGATCGGTCCGAAGACCTCCTGCTGGACGATCTCCATTTCCTGCTTTATGTCAACGAGAATGGTAGGCTCATAGAAATGACCGGACAAAGTCGGATGGCGCCTCCCACCTGTGATGCACCGGGCCCCTTGCTCCATGGCCAAGGATACGGCCATCTCGACCTCGCGCAACGCATGTTCGCTGATGAGCGGCCCCATGCTTACATCCGGGTCGTCCCATCCCCAACCCATCTTCAGCTTGGAAGCCTGCATCGCCATCGCTTCCGTGAACCGTTCCGATATCTTCCGTTGCACGTAAATTCGCTTAACCCCCGCGCAAGTCTGCCCGGCGTTCACGAAGGCCCCCCAGACCGCCCCCCTCACTGTTCGCTCCAGGTCCGCGTCATCAAGCACGATGAAGGGGTCCTTCCCGCCTAGCTCCAGGGTGACCGGGGTCAACCGCTGCGCCGCCTCGGTCATGACCTCCCTGCCTTTTTCACCGCTCCCCGTGAACACCACTCGGTCCACACCAGAGGCCAGCAGGGTCTTTCCCACTTTCCCACCCTTCCCCACAAGCACCTGGACCAATCCTTCAGTTAGGTCGCAGGTCAGACAGGCCTTCTCCACCCACTTAGCGCTCAAAGGTGCTTCAGAGGATGGCTTGATTATGACCGAGTTACCAGCGGCCAAGGCCATGATGGTCTGGGAATAGGGAAGGCCGAATGGGTAGTTCCACGGTGTGATCACGCCGACCACCCCTACCGGTCGGGCGTGCAGGTAGGACCCTCGACCCATGACCCTCATGGCCAGGTCCAACCGTCCCAGGTTGATGCGTTCCGGTCTGAACAGAGTGCCCATCTGGGCTATGGCGAACCTGCCGACGCTCAAAGATGACATAACATCCACATTGGTGGCCTCGAGACGGGGCTTTCCAGTCTCCTCGCAGACCGTCCGGGCGATCTCCATCTGATGCTCTGCCACCCAGACCTGCAGCTTTTTCAACCTATCCCTGCGAGCATCCAAGGAAAGGTCTGCCCAGACTTTCTGCGCTTGCCGGGCCTTGCGGACGGCTATCGGAACAAATGTGCTGTCCACGCAAGGGACCTCTCCCACAAGCTCGAGCGTTGCGGGATTCCTCTTCACAATTATGTCGCCACTGTCGGCGGTCGCCGCCGTAGCGGATGGGGGCATGCCCTCAGGAACGTTCGTTCACTACTTTAATGCTTCAAAAGAAGGTGGGCAGGTTCCTATCTGGGAGAGAAACAAAAAACTAGGTAATTTGATTCTATGTTCAAATCACCCCTCCCTCACCATAGATGCGGTAATTTAGATTGTTCTTTGAATTTCGCTTATTCATTATTAACAGTTAGGCCATATGGGTCGGTTAATTTAATAGTATTAGTCATATTTTAGTAGGCTAGGTTTTCCTGAAAACGGGAAAAAATGAAGCGGTTTGTCAGTCATTATCGTTTAATTGATATTGGACCCACGTCCATCATTTCTGTCGGGAATATTAAGATGCATGATGGCCCCCCTCATGCACCGAGGCTCTGGTTTCCAAAGACGAACCTATATTGCCCCTCTTCCCGATTGGATCAGGGATCTCATTCCTTTCCCTCACGCCAAATTGCGGACGGACTTTTCCCGGTCCCACTGACGTGTTTTGGCCATCGCAATGAACTTCCCTACGTCGCTGACGTTCACCACACCTGCATCCTGGTCAATGTTCGCCTTCTTCAAGAGCGCCATGCCACCCTTGTCGATGGCGATCGCCTTCAGATGACCGAATGCATCGCGCACGAAATCGACAGCCGCACTTTCCTTTGACAATTGCTTTGCCCCCTCCTCCGATAGGATGACCGCGACCGCGTCGAACAGCACCGATGGCGTACCAGCAAGTTGTCCGTCGGCCTTCAATTCCGAGCCTCCGGATAGTTTGGCACCACCCACTTTAGGGGCGATAATCTTAACTGTGGCACCAGCTTTGATTGCGGCCTTTTTGATCTTGTCTATAGCGGCCCCGTCTGACCCATCTGCGATGAGGATTCCGATCGAACGTCCTTTTAGCGTATCTTTCATCTTACCGATGATCTGCAATGAGGGCGAGGGGCTCATGTCCTGCACCAGTGTCACGGTGTTTGGCTTAGCAGGCATCTTGTCCAGGGCAAGGCCTTTGGCGACGCGTTTTGCCAGGTCCTCGTCGATATGCCGAAGGTGGGCGACCATTGCCTCACGGATATGCACATGTTCGACCTTAGAAAGCTCGAACACCAAAGCCGAGGCGATATGGGCCTGTTCGTAGGCGGTTTGGCTACGATAGAAGAGCCGCGCTTGGCTATAATGGTCGGCAAAGCTCTCAGCACG
>JACXTP010000189.1 GCA_016919625.1 Methanomassiliicoccaceae archaeon | reverse complement strand
TCCATCCCCCTCGGCCCCTTCCACCGCCTTCGCCACGTCGATGAGACGGTGCGTGTTGGGCGTGAGCTTGGAGAACACTGGCACCTTGATCGCGGACTTTACCTCCCGAACTATCTTGCCCACCATCTCCGGGTCGATCCCTATCTCCATCCCATAACCCTTGGCATGGGGGCAGCTAAGGTTGAGCTCCACCCCGGCCACACCATGTTCCTCCATCTTGACGGCCAAACGTGCGAACTCCTGGGGACTGGAGGCGAAGATGCTACCGATGACCGGTACCTTTCCCTTCTTGGCCTCCTCGATCTCCCGCCCGAACTCCTCGATGCCCGGACCTGGGAGGCCCATGGCATTGACAAAGTATGAATCGCACTGGAAGATCGTGGGATTCTTGTACCCGTTCCTCGGCTCTGAACCGATGGATTTGGTAACAACCGCGCCGGCGCCTTGGTCCGCCGCCCGGGCCAATGAAGCCCCGGTCTCTCCCATCATGCCCGAGGCGAGCATGGTGGGGTTGGACATCTTGATTCCGGCAAGGTTCACCTTGAGGGAGTTCATCCTCCCTCCAGATGCCATGTCATCTCTTAATGCTACCGAGCCCTTCGCAATGGCCGCGCATGGCATCCATGGCCCCTTTGACCCCGCCTAAGACCCATGGAAGTACGCCAAGGAATTGTTCGACCTCCTCGTCTCGGTTGAACTTGCTCAGAGTGATCCTTATGGAACAGCGGGCCAGTTCATGACGCAGACCGATGGCCTTTAGGGTGCTGGACGGTCTGGCCCCTTTGGAGGAACAGGCCGAACCGGTTGAAACACAGAACCCGGCCTGGTCCAAGGTGAGCACCATCATCTCCCCCTCATAGCCCGGGAGACATACGTGGGCATTGTGGCACAACCTGTGGACGGGATGGCCGTTTAGGAATCCTCCCTCGACCTGTTCCAGCATCCCTTTCACCAGATGGTCGCGCATCTTCCCCATCCGTTCCACGCTTTCTTCCATCTCTGCAAGCCCTATTTCCAAGGCCATGCCCATACCCACTATACCTGGGACATTCTCGGTCGAGGAGCGCAGCCCCTTCTCCTGACCGCCCCCGTGCACGATCGGTCTCATTGGTGTGCCCTGTCGTACATAGAGAGCGCCTATACCCTTCGGACCGTGGAACTTGTGGGCGGCGAGGGAGAGAAGGTCAATGTTGCCCATCGCCACATCCAATGGCATTCGGCATGCTGCCTGCACAGCGTCGGTATGAAAAGCGGCCCCCTTGTCGTGCGCGATCTCTGCTGCGGCCAAAATGTCTTGGACCGTCCCAATCTCATTGTTCGCTGTGACCATCGAAACCAACAACGTTTGCTTCCCCACGGCTGACTTGAGGTCTTCCAGAGAGACCATCCCATGACGATCGACCGGGAGGAAGGTGGTGTGAAACCCTAGGGTGTTGAGATGTTCGCAGGCCCGGATGACCGCTGGATGTTCCACCTGGGTGGTGACTATGTGATCGCCCTTGGACCGATTCGCCAATGCGAAACCAATGATGGCCAGGTTGTCCGATTCCGTCCCTCCCCCGGTGAACACGACCTCATCGGCCATCGCCCCAATGCCGGCGGAGACCTGCCCCCTCGCCTTGTCCATTGCCTGGAACGCCTCCCTGCCAGCGCGGTGCATGCTGGACGGGTTTCCGTATCGTTCACAAAGAAATGGTGTCATCGTCTCGACCACCCGCGGGTCCATCGCAGTGGTGGCGCTGTTGTCGAAATAGACGATAGATTGACCAGTCACGACCCCTCCATCCTGCCTAGCAGGTATAAATCGGTTTTTATTGGAGTAAAAGGCCATAAATATCCGGGCCTGGATTCAATCGACCATGGACGTCGGCCGCATCCGCAAGGATTTCCCTTTGTACGACAAGGACCCAGAGGGCCTGGTCTACCTAGACTCGGCCTGCCAGAGCCTTAGGCCAAGGCAGGTAATTGAGGCCATGGACCAATACTATACGTCCTATCCGGCATGCGGTGGGAGGAGCGTCCACAGGTTGGCCACCCAGGTCTCCCTGAAGGTGGATGAGGCCAGGGAGACGATAGCGCGTTTCATTGGCGCTGAGAGCGAATTGGAGGTGGTATTCACCAAATCGTGCACGGAGGCTTTGAATACCGTCGCCTTCGGACTGAACCTGGAACGTGGAGATGTCGTGGTCACGACCGATGCCGAACATAATAGCAACCATGTCCCCTGGATGGAACTGGCTGAAACTAAGGGCATAATCAGGCGTTTTTGCAGGTCCACCAAGGACGGATTGTTCGATATGGAGGCTTTCAATAATACAATGGACCGTAAGGTGAAGGTGGTGAGCATGGTCCATACAAACAATGTCAATGGGGTGACCATCCCGGTGCGAGAGATATCCGAATTGGCTCATGACCATGGCGCGTTGATGGTGGTGGACGGTGCCCAATCGGCCCCACATATGCATTTGGACATGGAAAGGATGGGGATCGATCTGTTTGGCATGTCAATCCACAAGATGCTCGGTCCTTCCGGGATGGGGGTGCTTTACGGTAGGGCTGAACATCTCAAAATGCTGAGACCATTGATGTCCGGGGGCGGAAGCGTGCTGGAGACCAGTTATGATCATGCTACCTATCTACCGCCCCCCGAGAAGTTCGAAGCAGGCCTGCTTAACTACGCAGGCATAATTGGGGCAGGCGCGGCGGTCGAATACCTAAGAGGGGTCGGCATGGACGAGGTGCAGGAGCATGGGCATCGCCTGAACCGGATAATGACCGGTGGGTTGCGTCATTTGGAGGAGGTTAGGTTGTTGGACCCGATCGACCCGGACAAGCGGGGAAGCATTTGCTCCTTCAACGTGAAAGGGCTGACCTCGCATGACGTAGCGATGTTCTTGGACGAGATCGGACAGGTCATGATCCGCTCTGGGTCCCACTGCTCCCACCCATATCTCACATCAATAGGTCTAGATGGCTGTGCAAGGGCCTCGACTTACATCTACAACGACGAAATGGACGCCAAGAGGTTTGTTGATTGTGTAGAAAGAATGGTCAAGGTCTTCGCTTCATAAACCCTCACCACAGTGCCCCCTTTCCCTTCGTCGATATCGATGCATATTGTCGAACTTGAGCTCAGAGAGAGCCACTGGTCGGCAGGAAGTTTAGCGCCGTCCCGACCGTATAAAGTGACGAATTCTGGAAGGGTGCGCACGAAATGATGGTCCAAACCGATCAGCTCGATGATGCCACCACCCATACGCAATTCCTCATCTTCGTTCATGACCTCGCTCAACGCCAACTCCAAATGGCCTTGAGACCCTTCATCCACCCTTCCAAGGGAGTCAACAAGATTCTGGAAGGCATCATCCCTGGACTGATCGACGGCGACATGGACCGCACCATTGATGCTGGTGACGACCACACCCAGCACCGCCAGCGCACTGACCAAGGACCAGAGCTTGGACACAAAGAACTCGATCATGCCGTCACTTCCACGCAGCGCTCTCCTAAAACCTCAACACAGGTGATGGTTATGACGGTGTTGCGCTCAAGTACCAGACCGTAGGCGCCGGGGGTGAGGAGGTGGATGGCTGGCTCGGTCAGATAGACCCTTTCCAACTCCAAACCCTGTTCGATTATCGCTATGGAGTAACTCTCCGAACGGGTCGGTCCACCTATGACAACATAGCGACTTGGATCCTCT
>JACXTP010000188.1 GCA_016919625.1 Methanomassiliicoccaceae archaeon | reverse complement strand
TTGAGGAGTTTTTGTTCTTCAATGGAAATTGAGTTAGAAAAAGGAGGTATAAAATGGCAAAATACAAGGACAAAATAGACTTGTACGACGACAGGGGCAAGCTCATCGATAAGGGCGTTCCTCTGGAGGCAATCAGCCCGTTGTACAACCCGGCCATTAAGCGGACCGTGTCTCTTGCCAAGAGGACCAACGCGGTCGACCTAGCAGCACTTGAGGCAGGACTCAAGAAGGCAAAGGTCGGCGGCGGTCAGCTTAAGGGAAGAGAGATGGACCTCGCCGTTGTGGCCAACGCCGAGAAGATTGCAAAGAGAGTCAAGGAGATTCTGAAGACCACCAAGGACGACGACACCGAGGTCACTGTGATGGCCGATGGTAAGAAGATGATCGTCGTTACCCCGACCACCCGCATGGACGCCGGGGCCGAGTATACAACCGGTTTCACTGCAGCCGCGGCCGCACTGACCCAGGCCGTTCTGGACCAGTTCGACGTGAACATGTTCGAGGCAAGCATGGTCAAGGCAGCCGTCTGGGGCAGGTACCCACAGACCCTTAACATGATGGGAGCTGTCGTGAAGTGCATCCTGGAGATACCGCAGTTGAACGAGGGCGCCGGTTACGCCCTAAGGAACATCATGGCCAACCACATCGTCATGTTGTCCGGCAAGAACGCCATGAACGCCGCCGCCCTGTCCTCGATATTCGAGCAGGCCGCCGCCTTCGAGATGGGAGATGCCATCGGTCCGTTCGAGCGCCAGCAGCTGCTGGGCCTGGCCTATCAGGGCCTGAACGCGAACAACATAGTTTTCGACATAATCAAGAAGAACGGAAAGACCGGGACCGTCGGTACCGTCGTCGAGAGCCTCGTCGACCGCGCCCTCGAAGACAAAGTGATCAAGAAGGGAAAGAAGTACCCGTCCGGATTCGTGGAGATGTCCACCACCGACTTCCCGTTGTGGAACGCCTACGCCGCCGCCGGTATGTTGGCCGCCATATGCGTCAACATCGGTGCTGCCCGTGCGTCCCAGGGTATCCCCTCCACCATTCTGTACTACAACGACCTGCTGGAGCACGAGACCTCCCTGCCAGGCTGTGATTACGGCCGGTGCATGGGTACGTCTGTCGGTATGTCCTTCTTCAGCCACTCCATCTATGGTGGCGGTGGCCCAGGACTGTTCCACGGAAACCACGTCGTTACCAAGCACGCCAAGGGATTCGTCATCCCGGTCATCGCTGCTGGATGCGCTTTGGATGCTGGTACCCAGTACTTCTCTCCGGAGAACACCTCGAGCCTGATCAAGGAAGTATTCGGTGACATCCCCGAGTTCAAGACCCCAATAAAGGTCGTTGGCAAGGAGGCCAAGAAGATAAAGGATGACTTCTGAGGTGTAGAATGGCGAAGAAACCCCCCCAAGAACAAATCCCATTGCCTGAGGTCCTAATATTCCCCGCCCGATTGTTGAAGGCGGAGACCACTGAGAAGCTGTTGAACCGGATCTACGACGACGTTCCCCATGTTCGTCACATCACGGTCAGCGGCGAATCTCTCCCCGCAACGCTCAACGCGGGTCCCGGAAAGGGCCTGCCCGCGGAGCATCCAGAGAGGAGGATCATCAAAGTAAAGGGACAGGAAGTCGAGCTGAGACTGTTGGTCGGCAGAGTGTTCGTTGAGATCGATGACATCGATAACGTCGACGATTCGTTGGCGAGGATCGAGTCAATATGCAATGAGCTACTCCCCTTTGGTTTCAGCCTAGAGGTGGGGCGGTATTCGAAATTCAAGCCTACAGTCACCGATTACAAGAAATGCAGGTGAATCACATGGCATACAAAAGACAGTTCTACCCCGGAACTTCGCTACCTGCGAAGAACAGGCGCAAGTTCTACGACCCGAACTACAAGCTGGAAAAGCTCCGTGACGTCGCGATGGACGATGTCGTCCGCATCCTGGGCCACAGAAAGCCCGGTGAGGACTACAAGTCCATCCACCCGCCACTGGACGAGTGCAATGAGCCCGACTGCCCGGTAAGGCAAATGGTTGTCCCCATCGAGGGTGCCAAGAAAGGAGACAGGATCAGGTACGTTCAGTTCACTGACTCCGTCTACTGGGCCCCCGCGATCCCCTACATCCGCGCTAACATGTACATGTCGCGCTTGAGGGGTATCGACACCGGTACCTTGTCCGGCAGGCAGATCATAGAGATGAGAGAGAGGGACCTGGAAAAGGTCTCCAAAGAGTACATCGACAATGAGACCTTCGACCCGGCTAGGACCGGAATCAGGGGCGCCACCGTGCACGGGCACGCTTGCCGCCTCGATGAGAACGGCCTTATGTTCGACGCCTGGCAGAGATACAGGTGGAACGCCAAGAAGGGAGAGGTCGAGTATGTGAAGGACCAGGTCGCCATTCCCTTGGACAAGCCGATCTCCGTCGGCAAGCCAATGGAAGACAAGTGGCTGAAGGCCCATACCACCATGTTCCGCGCCGATGGCGTTGACATGAGGGATGACGCCGAGGTCATGGCCCAGAACCTGAGGATCCACAGGCTGAGGACGCTGTGCGGATACCAGTCCTTCGCCCAAAAGGAGTGATCAAGATGGCAGGAAAAGAGAAGGACAAGCTGTTCCTCGCAGCGATGAAGAAGAAGTTCAAGGAGGCCCCTACCGAGGTCAACACTAACTACTACACCTTCGGTGGATGGAAGCAGTCCAAGAGGAAGCGCGAGTGGGTCGAGCAGGCCAACAAGATCGCAAAGCAGCGCGGCATCCCCATGATGAACCAGGACATTGGTGTCCCGCTCGGACAGCGTGTGCTCATGCCCTACCAGCTGAGCCACACCGACATATACGTCGAGGCGGACGACCTCCACTTCGTCAACAACGCCGCTATGCAGCAGGCTTGGGACGATATCAGGAGGACCGTAGTCAGCGGTCTGGACACTGCCCACGCAGTCATTGAGAAGAGGCTCGGCAAGGAAGTCACCCCCGAGACCATCAACCACTATCTGGAGACCGTCAACCACGCTATGCCTGGTGGCGCCGTCGTGCAGGAGCACATGGCTGAGTGCAGCCCCGCCCTGACCGCCGACTGCTACGTCAAGGTGTTCTCCGGTGACGATGAGCTCATCGACGAGATCGACAAGCCCTACGTCATCAACATCAACAAGGAGTTCCCCGCGGACCAGGCCAAGCAGCTGAAGGAGGCCATCGGTAAGGGCCTCTGGCAGGCCATACGCTGCCCGACCATCGTCGGACGCGTTTGCGACGGTGGTACGATGTCCAGGTGGTCTGCGATGCAGATCTCGATGTCCTTCATCAGCAGCTACAAGTTGGCTGCCGGTGAGGCCGCCATCGCCGACTTCGCCTTCGCCGCCAAGCACGCCTCGGTGCTAGAGATGGGTACCATGATGCCCGCTCGCCGCGCCCGTGGCCCCAATGAGCCCGGTGGAATTCCATTCGGGTTCCTGGCTGACATGGTGCAGTCCCAGCGCAAGTACCCTGACGACCCAGTCCGCGCCTCCCTTGAGACCGTGGCATTGGGTGCAGTGATCTTCGACCAGATCTACCTCGGCAGCTACATGTCCGGCGGTGTCGGCTTCACGCAGTACGCCACTGCGGCCTACACCGACAACATACTAGAGGACTACTGCTACTGGGCCGCTGACTTGGTGAAGACCAAGTACGGTGGCCTCTGCAAGTCCAAGCCGACCATGGAGCTCATCGAGAAGCTGGGCACGGAGATCAACTCCTATGCCTTGGAGATGTACGAGAAGTACCCGGCCGCGATGGAGGCCCACTTCGGTGGTTCCCAGCGTGCGACCGTGGCCGCAGCCGCCACCGGTATCGGTGTCGCCATGGCCACAGCCAACGCCAACGCCGGTGTCAACGCCTGGTACCTTTCCATGCTGCAGCACCGCGAACGCATGGGCCGCCTAGGCTTCTACGGCTATGACCTGCAGGACATGTGCGGAGCGTCCAACTCGCTCTCGTACAGGTCCGACGAGGGTCTGCCGCACGAGCTCCGTGGACCCAACTACCCGAACTACGCGATGAACGTGGGTCACCTATCCGGATACGCTGGTATCGCATGCGCTCCGCACGCCGCTCGCGGCGATGCCTTCGCATGCAACCCGCTGATCAAGGTGGCCTTCGCGGACAAGAACCTACCGTTCGACTTCGCGAACATCACCAAAGAGTTCGGTCGTGGCGGTCTGCGCGAGTTCATGCCAGCCGGTGAGAGGACAGTTATCATCCCCGCGAAGTGATCCTGAATGCAAAACGGAGAATACGCCAGATACAAGAACACCGGGACCGTCGGAAAGGTGGTCAGCTCTCATTTCGAGGGCGAGGTGGAGTGGGTCGAGCTTGACAACAAGCTTGTCTACGACGCCAGCTACCTTGAGCCAGCCTCGGCGGACGAGTATCGCGTGTCCTCCGTCAAGGATCGCGTGGAAGGGCTCGACCTGGAGCAGATCGAGAAGCTCAAGGAGGAGCTCTTCAAAGCAGAGCGGCATCAATACGTCACCGGTGGCGGTGGCGGCTGACCTCTATCAAACCCTTTCCCTTATCCCATTTTTTTTGTCTGTTGTTGATTTTGCATAGACCATCCCTACGCAATTACGCCATAGATCGGCAGAGCATGGCTTTCGCTAGGTAGAAAAAAATGAAAAAATCGCCAAACCTTCAGTCCGAAGCGTTGAAGCCCACCAGGATGGTGGCGTTATGTGGGTCGTCCTCGAGTCCATAGCGGTTCTTGATGATGATGTCGCCAAGAGGCGAGGGGGAGCATGACACGATCGCGTCCACACCCTGGATGGCCTTCAGCTCAGGGAAGCTTACCGGAGGCATGAGAAAGTACTCCTTATGCTTGGGTTGCCTGTCCATGAAAACGACGAAGTCCTCACAAAGCCAGAGCACATCCTCCCGTCCTTGGTACTTCTCGTGTTGACCAGGCAGGACCTCGGTCCCCATCACGATGCCCTCGTCGGCTATGAGCTGAACGGTGGGTTCTGGCGGGGGGCGGAACGACTTGTTCTTGAGGATGCAAAGAACATACCGACGGGCCAGACATTGCTCCAACCCCTCGTTCTTGACCTCCATCACCATCTGGGATTTGATGTTCCTCTCTACGTTCAGGATGCCTTCCCGGGTCTCCTCGTCCAATGGG
>JACXTP010000187.1 GCA_016919625.1 Methanomassiliicoccaceae archaeon | reverse complement strand
GGGTTCGGGTCGTTATCGTCTGTCCATGATGAGGCAACTATCAGGACGTTCCCTTGGCCATCTATCCGGGGGGCTGTCAACACTGGTGCACTGAGTCGTTCGGACCATCTCAGCGTTCCGTTGGGCCAGACCGCGTAGAGTCCGCCCGGGCTATGCGGTTGATTTGAAAATTTCGAACCCGTAGCATAATAGATGCAACCATCCCTACCAACGGCTGCCGATAGGGGGAAATTAGATGAATCAAACCCATCAGGCGCTCCTGAAGATATCCAAAGTTCCTTGCCATCTGATGAGATCGCGATCAGGTCATTGCCTGTCGTGACGTACAAGGTCCCATCGGTACCGATGACCGGCCTGCCGATAGTGCCCTGGAAGTAATGAGACCAAAGGAGCTCCCCATCGTTCCCTGCGGCATCATACGGGCAGCTGTTTGTATTACCCTCATCATAATAGCTCATCGGCCACTGCGCATCGTCCTCGGCGGTGGCCAGCCCCATCAAGGGAACCGACAGCAATGCCAACATCAAGACTAGGGAATATGCTCTAAGGACCCCCCGACTCCCCATGGCACAAGAAATTAACCGATTGGGTAATAAAAGAATCGGGACATCATGTTCGACATCTCAGCATTTGATCTTTCCAGAAAGATTGTGTTTGTCGATCAGATTGAAGTGAATCCAACTCAAATAACCTTCATCTCGAAATCGCCCTCGTACCCGCAGTCCTCGTCCGTCAGCTGCGAACGGGCCTCTAATACCAAGGTGATGGTGAGCTTGCCAGCGTTCCTCGGGCATAGCTCCACCCCGAAACGTTCGGTCTTACCTGGCGCAACCAATGGCAGGAACCTTCCGCCCCTGATCTCGATGGGACCTTTCAACTGCACCGAGACGCTCTTGGCCGGCCCGGTGCCCTGGTTCGTGACGCGCATCACCGCCTTGGTCCACTTGCCTGCCTTCGGTTCCTCCAGGAAGTCGATGTCCACGCCGATGTCCGGGACCATGTCGGCCATGCGCGCCTCGAGCTCGTTCCTCAACCCCCGCACCTGATGCAACGCGCTTTGGCTTTCCTTGAGCATCTCATGCTCTGCCTCGGTGAGGCGACGCTCCTCTTCGGAAACCTCCCCACCGGCCAGCTTGATCGCGGCGCACTTGCGCACCACGTCCTCCCGGAGCTTGTTGAACTCCTGGTAATCGGGCCAGGTCACGCCCTGAAGCCGCTCGCTCGCATCCAACGTGGCGAAGGCCTCCTCCATCTTACCATTGCGTTGCAGTTCCTCGGCATGGGTGAGCAGCTTCATGCTGGCGCTCACCTCCAGGCCGTCCGCACCGGCCCGACCGACCTTCTCGCTCACCAGACGCATCCGTTCCCGGAAGCGCACGGTGACGATACGGCGGTATTCGCCCACCTCCGCCCTCAGGCGTTCCAGGTCCTTGGGGCGGATCTCGTTCATCTTGGTGAACTGACCGTTGCCTCCATTGATGGTGCCACCCGACGGCACCTCTATGCCCTCCCGCTCCATGAGCCGGGTCAGGGCCATAAGCTCCTCGAAGCATTGCCCGACCTCGTGGCCAGTGGCCTCCATCAACGCCGCCCGGCCTCGGCGCAGTAACAGGCTGGAACGCTCGAAGTCCAGCTTGCGCAGCGCGACCTCGGCCTGCTCCAGCAGCTGGGCCGTGGACCTCTTGCGGGCCTGGTCCTGCACATACTCCAGGTCCTCGCGCAAGGATACCAGTTCCTTCTCCCGGGATACGTACATCTCGTCAAGGTTCTGCAGGTCCTCCTCGCAGCGTGCCATCAGCATCAGCGACTCGGAGTAGGCCCCCTCGTTCAACCGCTCCTGCGCCCGCGTTGCCATCTGCCTACCGTATTCCGAGACCCTTCCGGCCGCTTGCGCCGTATGCAGACGCTGTTCAAGCTGCCTCATGCGCATCTGCGCCTGCTCTCGGTTGCGCCGCAGTTCCATAAGGTCCAGCTCGTAAGGTCCGAGAAGGATTATGGACTCCTTGTAACGCTTCTGCGCCAAAAGGTTCATGACATCCTCCTTGCGCTTGGCGCTGGGTATGTAATCGGGGCCGCTCAGGGTGCCGAGCTGGTACTGTCCCTCCAGCGAGGAGAGGCGGTCCTTCACCATCCGCTCCGCCGACGAGCAGGCGATCTGCTCTGCCTTCTTGCCCAGCTCGAGCGCCAGGGCGTGATTGCCAGCGCGTTGCAGGAAGTAGGCCTTCTGCAGGACCTCCATGGCCGGGCCGATGTCCAAGCCCAGCTCTTCCACCTCTTTGATCTCGAGCTCCGTCTGGTGCAGCAGGTCCTTGGCCTTCTGTTCCATGAATATGGACTGGTCCAATTCGTTCCTGGCCAGCTCCAATGCTCGCCAGGCGTCGTTGTAAAGGCCCTCGTTCAGCAGCGTCTCCGCCTTGAACACTATCATCTCGGCCGAGGCCATGTCCATGCCATCTGCCTGGGAGCGCTTGATGGTGCTCTGGCTGGTGTCGATCTCGCGCTGCAGCACGGCCACCACGACCGATTGGGCGGCGTTCTTCACATCCTTGGCCGCCGTGATGGCCTCCAAGTGCTTACCGGCCTGATCAAGCTCCCTCGCATGGGAGAGGTCCTTGGTGAGTTTCGCATTGTCGGTCTTGACCTTGCCCACGATCTCCACCAACGATTCCGCCTCGCCCAATATCTTAGGGGCGATCAGGGCCGAAGCGCCGCGCTCCACTTCCAGGTAGGCCTTCTGGGACATGTCCCTGCCCTCGGCATAACGGCCCTCCTCGAAAAGGTCCTGGGCCCCTTCCAGGGTGGCGGCGGCGTTGCCCACCGGCAGGTTCTTGGCCTCCGCTTGATGCAGCAGTGCCCTGACCTCGGCGATGTGATCGTAGACCTCGGTGTGGAGCTGGTTCATGCGCCGCAGCTCCTCCATGGAATCGTTCATGAGACCGAACGCCTCGTCCATGCGGTCGGCGTTGAGTGCGCGCCAAGCCCCCTCTATGAAGTGCTCTGGGGCGCTCACCTCCACCCCCTTCTTGCGGCTGATGTTGATGGCCTTGCCCACCTTGGCCATCTGCCTAGAGAGTTCGTCCTTGATTATGGAGGAACCGAACTGCACCACCTCAGTCGCCAGCCGGGTGGACTCGCTGAACATGCGCTGCTGGCGCAGTTCGACCGCTCGACGGTACTTTTCCTTGAGGGTGTTGCTCTCGCACTCCATCTCCTTCATGATGGCGAGGATGCGCTCCGCCTCATCGATGCGACCTTCCACTTGGAGAAGCTCCTCCTTCTTGAGGGTCTCCACTGCCGATTGGGCCAGGTCGTGGGCGGAGACGAAATTGCCCTTGCGCAGCTCCTCGTCCGCGCTGACCAGAAGTGATTTGGCCTCGGTCACGTCCATAGGGCCCTTGTAGCCTTCGATGGCCTTCCCGGCCTCTATGAGCACGTGCTGGGCACGGTGGTCGATCTTTTGCTTGATGTCCTGGGAGAGCTCCGTCAGCTCCGCCTCCACTATCCCGAACTCGTTCTGCCTGACCTTCTGCACCAGGCCGTCCAAGGCCGCCGAGTCCGCGGTGACATCCGCGCCAATGCGCATCGCTAACCCTAGGTCGAGCTCGGTGCGGATGATGATCTTTCCATAATGTTCCTGGATGGCCATCTGCACATCCTTCTTGGAGTCGCGCAGCAGAGATGCCGCCGATGCGAAGTCCTGGCGTAGGGCGGCGCGGCGGGCCAAGGCCACGGTCCGGGTCGCATCATCAATGTTCAACCCAAGGTTCCGGGCGCGCTCGGAGACGTTGCGGAACTCCACCAGTTCTCCTTCCACCTCCTGGTATCCGGCCAAGGCGTTGTTCAGCTCCCGGTCCGACTCCTCCAGCTTCTGCACCGCCAAGGGCATGTCCCCTTTCTCTTGGGCCAGGCGCGCATCTTCCACCAGGCTTAACGTGCTGGTGAGGTCTGCCTTGACCTTCTTGGCGATCAGCAATCGTGACCTCATGCGGGCCAATGACCTTGCCAGTTGCCTCCGCTCCAGGTCGGTGAGCAGGTCCCTCAGCTTGGCCAAAGCCCCGCTCGCCCCTCTGAAGTCCTCGTCCTTCACCAGGTCCTTGACCTCGGTGATCAATGCCAGTACCATGCTCACGTCCACCCCGAGATCCTTCAATGGGATGGAGCGGCGCTTTGCGGTGGCGAGGTAGGCGTTCATGCCCTTACTCAGTGCGCGGCGCATCTCCGTGTCCGCCGAGGCAAGGTCCGCGAAAGCCTCCTCGAAGTCTTGGGCCTCCATGCGGCTATGGGCCCCTTCCATCTTCTCCATTACCCGGGAGAGGTCAAAATGATCGTCGAAGGCGAACGCCTCCTGCTCTTTGAGCGAATCGAAGGCGGATCGGAACAGTTCCTTGGTGAGGTTGTCCAGGGAGGCCAAGCAGCTATCTGCCTCCTGCAGCGACTCCTTGTAGCGCCCCTCCTCCAACGCCTTTCGCGCCCTCCCCAGTTGAGAACGCTCGGAGTCGATGTCCACCTTCAGGCCTTCAAGGAAGAGCGCCTTGGACTGTGCCTCGCTGAAAGCCTCGGCCACGGTGCGGTTCACCAGCTGGTCCGCCTTCTCGTACAGCTCCTTGGCGGTGTTGAAGCCATGCTCGAACTTCCCTTGTTCCGCGTCCTCCTTGGCGCTGGCGATCATGTTCCTCATCTGGGCTGGGACGGAGACGCGGTCCTTTCCCAGGTCCAGGAGCGATGTGGCGGAGCGCAAGACCTCCTCTATTCGATCGCGGCACGTCTGGTGACAGGCCTCGATGGTCTTTGTGGAATGTGATTGAACTTGCTTGTAATCCTTGCCCTTGAAGGCCTCTCTGGCCTCGACGAAATGCTTCTCGGCCTCGGAGGATTGGGCCCCAAAGGAGCGCATCAGCTCAATGGCCTTCTCCGCCTCCTCGAGCTTGTCCTCCGCCGTCTTGCGGTTCTTGGCAGCCTCCTTCGCCTTCTGCTCGATCTGCTTGGACAGTTGGAGCTGCTTGATGTAGTCTTCCGCCAACCCTGGATCCACCGTTCCCTTGTGCCAAGGCCTTGGTCCTTGGTGCCTCTGGTCCGGGACAATCGCCTTGGATGGTTTTTATTGTTTGCTGGAGCTTGCAGGGATTTGATAATCACCTTTTGATGATGTCCACGAAGGCCACCCGCTCCAACACCAGGTCCTGCACCATGGACGCTGGCACGGATCTCATTTCCTCTTTGCCTATGCCGAACCCCTCGGCCTTGGCCTCCTGGAACCCCAGCACCGAATCGTCATGGCGCAACCCCAATCGCTGCCACAGGCCGTCCTCCGGTCCCTGCTCCAGGAACAGTATGGCCACACGTTCCGTGCCTGCCTTCAGTCCCACCCTCTCCCTGGCCTTGGACAGCTGCCTCTCCCCCGAGAGGTAGAGCATGGTCTCCATGGCCAAGGAATCCGCGGCGTTGCGGCGGTTCCGGAAGGCTCTCTCAGCATGCATCAGAGCCGAGGCCATGTGCTCAGGGCCACAGACCCGGTCCGCGTCCACCACCAAGGCCTCTTTGCGGTGATGCTCCCTGAGCCGGTCCAGGAATGAGGTCGGGTCCTCTATATTGCCCACCCCTCCTGACAGCTGGTGCCAAACCATCGTCCAGAGAACGTTGCCAGGGTATAAATCGGTTCCTCAAACCCACGGACCTGGTCCG
This sequence comes from Methanomassiliicoccaceae archaeon, assembly GCA_016919625.1. Classification (GTDB taxonomy): domain Archaea; phylum Thermoplasmatota; class Thermoplasmata; order Methanomassiliicoccales; family UBA472; genus JACXTP01. The sequence goes on along the minus strand of JACXTP010000187.1, from coordinate 5,224 downwards.
ACGCCCTCGACCAATCGGTGGGCGGATTGGAAAATTATAATAGCCTCAAGCGGTTTTGAGGAAAACCCAGGACCATTGGGATTACTATCAAAGGACGGTTGTTCAGACATGTCACAGGACAGGATCATGGTGCGTGCGCCATCCACCATAGCCAATCTAGGCGCGGGGTACGATGTCTTCGGTATAGCCCTGAAAGACCCATTCGACATCATCGAGGCCAAGAGGACCAGCGAGAAGGGGGTGCGGGTGGAGAAGGTGGAGGGCATCGGCGCTCTCACGGTCACCATGGAGCACACCAAGAACACAGCGTCGGTCGCTGCCGCCAAAGTGTTGGAGATGGGCAAGGCCGACTTCGGGCTGAGCATAATCATCAAGAAGGGCATCCGGCCGTGCAGCGGCATGGGGTCCTCCGGGGCCGGGGCCGCCGGAGGCGCATATGCGGCCAACCAGTTCCTCGACAAACCACTGCCCATGTCCAAGCTGCTCTGGGCCGCGGCCAAGGGCGAGGAGGCATCGTCCGGGAGCATGCACGCCGACAACTGCGGGCCGTCGCTCATCGGGGGCTTCACCATAATCCATTCCTACGACCCCATCGAGATTGTGCGGGTCGACCCGCCTGCCAACCTGGGCATAGTGGCGGCGTTGCCTGGCTTCGCCGTCCCCACCAAGGAGGCGAGGAAGGTCCTGCCCAAGGAGGTGGACATGAAGGTGCTCATCTCCCAGATGGGGCAGGTCGCCTCGTTCGTGGCGGGAATGGCCAAGGGCGACCTGGACCTGATCTCCCGCAGCGTCAATGACCGCATCGTCGAGCCGGCGCGCGCTCCTCTCATCCCCCACCTCAAGGAGGCGGAGAAGGTGGCCATGAAAGCTGGGGCCTTCGCCTCGTTCCTCGGTGGCTCTGGCCCCTGCATCTGTTCATTCTACGACATGAACAAGTCCGACGGGTCGGAGATCGGCCAGGCCATGCAGAACTTCTACGAGGCCCGGGGTGTCGAATGCCTTTGTTGGGTCACCACCTGGGGAGAAGGGGTCAGGAAGGAAGAAAAATGAACCACGAGGTACGCTGCTTCGAATGCGAGCGCCTCGTCCCAGATCCATATCTGGACGAGTGCCCGACCTGCCATGGCAAGCTCTATGTGAAGATGGACCTGGAGGGGATCAAGGAGACCTCGCCCCAGGAATTCGCCTCCCGACCTCTCGGCGTTTGGCGTTATGCCCCACTTCTACCAGTGGAGCGGTCCAAGGCGGTGACTCTGCAGGAAGGCGGCACCCCGTTGTACAAGTGCAAGACCCTGGCTGAGAAGGCCAGCATCAAGGAGGTGTTCGTCAAGTTCGAAGGGGCGAACCCCACTGGCTCCTTCAAGGACCGAGGCATGACCGTCGGCGTCAGCCGGGCGGTGGAGCTGGGTTGCAAGAAGGTGGGTTGCGCATCCACAGGGAACACCTCCGCATCTCTCGCCGCATATGCCGCGAAGGCGGGACTGGGCTGCATCGTCCTCCTCCCCTCGGGGAAGGTGGCCGTGGGCAAGCTGGCCCAGGCCATGTTCTTCGGGGCCAAGGTGGTCATGCTGGACGGCAACTTCGACGACGCTCTGAACGTGGTCAGGGAATTGGCCCGTCAGGGGCATCTCTATCTGCTCAACTCCATCAACCCCTATCGTCCGGAGGGGCAGAAGACGGTGGCATTCGAGATCCTGGATCAGCTCAATCACGAGGTCCCGGACCGCATCATCCTGCCTGTGGGCAACGCCGGTAACATCTCGGCCGTGCACAAGGCCCTGACCGAGTATGCAGAGCTGGGGTGGATCAACAAGGTCCCTAAGCTCACCGGTATCCAGGCCAGCGGCTCCGCCCCCATCGTCAAGGCGTTCCGCAACGGGGAGCGCGACTATCGTCCGGAGGAGCACCCCGAGACCGTCGCCACCGCCATCCGTATCGGGAACCCGGTCAGCGGCAGGAAGGCCCTCAAGGCCATATATGACACCGACGGCACCGCCATCGATGTGAGCGACGAGGAGATCCTGGCCGCCCAGAGGATGTTGGGTCGCATGGAAGGCATTGGGGTCGAGCCGGCCTCCGCCGCCTCCATAGCCGGGCTGATCAAGCTGCGCCAGATGGGCGAGGTGGACTGGGACGAGAGGGTGGTGTGCATATGCACCGGTCACGTGCTCAAGGACCCGGAAACCGTGATAAAGTCCTGTGAGCCCATAATCCAATCCAAGGCGGACGCCGCCTCCGTGCTAAAGGCGATAGGTGGTTAGGCCGTTTGATAACCAATGGCTAAGCCTTATACCTAAAGAGGAAGATTGTACGGCATCCCGGTGAGCGCCTACGCCCGAACAGAGGAAGCGGTACAAGACCTATATCCATGGGTTCGATGAGAACATCTCTGGTGGCATACCGGAGGGCAACATGGTCCTACTGGCAGGTACCGCTGGGACCATGAAGTCCTCGCTCACCTACTGCATGCTCTACAAGAACGCAGTCAAGGAAGGCATCCCCGGACTCTACATCTCGCTGGAACAGAGCAAGGCCAGCCTGGTCAGGCAAATGCGCAACCTCGGGTTCACGGACGTCCCACCGGGCAAGCTCGAGGTCCTCGACCTGGGCCAGCTGCGCCTGCGCACCGAAGCCACGAACTGGATCGACACCTTTCGTTACGCGGTGGAGGAGTCTAAACGCCGCATGGACTACGAGCTGTTGGTCATCGACTCGCTGGGAGCCTTGAACATGATCGCCCGGTTCCGCGAACCGCGGGACGAGATATTCCGCCTCTTCGAATGGTTGAAGTCCCTGGAGCTCACCGTCTTCATCATCGCTGAGATGCCAGTGGGCAACTTCTCCTATTATGGGGGCGAGGAGGTCGACTTCCTGGCCGACGGAATCATGCACCTGAAGATGGTCGAGGTAGGGGAGACCGACATCCAGAGGCGCCTGCGATGCGTCAAGATGAGGGAGACGGAGCATTCAACTTCCTACTACTCCTTCTATTTCAAGGACAAGACATTCTATGTGACTAGGGCCATATCCGATTTCTAGTCTTCGGGGTAATCGAAAAGACTGGTCTGGCCCTTACGCTGGCCCTTACTTTCCGGTGGTGGGATGGGTTCGGTTCGCTCCCCCTTCTCACTGGAGCCGACCTGGTCCTTTATGCTCTGGGCCAGGGTCTCTCCTATCCCAGGCACCGATGCGATCCGGGGCCGGTCCACCTGGCGCAACGCCTCCCGGTGCACCAGTCCCCTCGAGTACAAAGCCCTGGCCCGGGAACGGCCCACCCCTTTCAGCTTGACCAGGTCCAGCAGCTCGGGCTTGACCCCGTACTCCATCCGGGTCATGAGCTCTGTCAGCACAGGGTAGGCCTCCTTGTTGAAGAGGTTGGAGAGCTCGCGCATGGAGTAGAGCAGCCATTTCCCCAGCTCCACCTTGTTGCGCAGGTCCCCCGGGCCTATGCCCATGACCTCCAGGATCTTCTCCTCCTGCGTCTCGTCCATCCACTCGTCCAAAGTGATAGCGGTCTTGAACTCCGACAGGAAATAATCGTATCCCTCGCCCTCCTCCGGTACATCGCACAGCAGGTCCTTGCAGCGCTTCAGCACCAGGTCCTCCAGCCATTGGGCGTCCCCGCGCCGGGAGTACATGTTCACCATGTCCGGGGTGGAACAGATGGCATGGAGGAAGCCGAAGTGGCCCATGCCCCGCTCATAGCGTCGCAGCGAGTCGCGCAGGCGGACCGCGGTCACTGGGTCGATGTACATGTCGCTTACGCGTTTACCGAAGAAGCTGGCCCGATACTGGTCATCATCCACCGTGATCATCCCCTCCTTCTCCAGGAAATGAATGATCCGCTCCACCAGTTCCTCCATGCCCCGCAGGCTGGACTGGTGGGCGAAGAAGGTGGCGGACAGCAGGCCGAGCAGCCCCTCCCAGGAGCGCACGGTCTCAGTGGCGATGCTGGCGAGCACATGGCTGCGCAGGACCGCCTCGTTGCCCAGCTTGGAGAAGACCTCCTCCGAACTGGCCAGAAGGTAGTTCTCGAGTAGCATGCTGGCATCCTCTTCGTTGCGCGCCACCAATATGGCCTCGCCTTCGCTGTCGAAGCGTGGCCTGCCGGCCCGACCGCACATCTGCTTGATCTCCATCACGGGGATGGGGACATAGCCGCCTTCCTCATAGCGTTGCACCTCGCGGATGATGACCCGACGTGCTGGCAGATTGATGCCTGCCGCCAAGGTGGGGGTGGCGATGATCACCTTGATGCGCCCCTTCTTGAAGTTCGACTCGATGAAACGCCTCTGCTCGTTCGTCAGGCCCGCGTTGTGGAAGGCGATCCCACGCTTCACGCAAGACCGGACGGTGGTAGCTATGGTGGTGTGCTCTTCCGTCCCATCCATCTGCGCCAGTTCACTATCGCTGATGTCCTTGTCGAGGTAAGGTCGCATCAGTTTGGCGTATTTGACCGCCAGCGACTCGGTCGATTTGCGGGTGTTGACGAAGACCAGGCACTGCCCCCCGCCCTGGAGCGAGTCCTTGATCAGGCTCCAAACTGGGTCCACATCGTACGTCACCTTTCGTTTGCTGTTGTCGGTGAATCGTACCACCTCTTGGAGATAGACGCCCTCCTTCAGCTTCACTGGCCTCCATTCCGAGGAGATGTGCTCCGCCTGCAACCAGTCTGCCATCTCCCGGGAGTTGTTTACCGTGGCGGAGAGGGCGATGACCTGGAGAGCGGGATTGGCGCGGCGCAGTTTCGTCAACGTGATCTCCAGGGTCGGCCCTCGTCCTGGGTCGTTCATGAGGTGCACCTCATCGGCGACTACCAGCGACAATTGGTCGAACCATTCCACCTGATGGCGGAGCAGGGAGTCCGCCTTCTCCGACGTCGCTACTATTACATCATACTGGCTCAGCCGGGTGTCCGGGGTATCGAAGTCCCCCACCGAGACGCCCACCCTCATGCCCAGGGGCTCGAACTTGCACAGGTCGTCATACTTCTCCGCCGCCAATGCTCGCAACGGTACGATGTACAGGACCTTCCCACCGCGCTCCAGGACGTGCTTGGTCGCTGCCAGGTAGCCTATCAAGGACTTGCCCGAGGCGGTCGGCACGGCGAGGACGAGGTTCTTGCCCGCCAAGGCCGAAGGCAAAGCGGCCTCCTGCGGGGGATAGAGCGTTTCGATGCCGTCCTGCCTCATCACCTCGGCCACCCCTTCAGGCAGTGGCAGGT
>JACXTP010000186.1 GCA_016919625.1 Methanomassiliicoccaceae archaeon | reverse complement strand
TTGTATCCTACGACCTCATCGTCCATGATCCATACGTGAAAAGGAATTACAAGGTTCCGATGACCAATGACCTGGAGGAGGCGCTCCGCGGCTCCGATTGCGCGATCTTCGTCACAGACCATTCCGTCTACAGGGAGCTCAAGCCCTCAAAAATTAAGGAGCTGATGCGCACCCCCATATTGGTCGATGGTAGGAACATCTTCAACCAGAAGGATTGCGCCAAGGTGGGCCTGATCTACAAAGGCGTGGGGAAGGGTTAATGCTTCTTTTCTAGCGCAGTCTCCAGGCGGGCAAGCGCCTCGTCCACGTCCTGCTTCGTTATGCCATAATGTGTCACGAAACGGACCTTGTTGTGTCCCATGGTGAAGAACAGCACACCGACCTTCCTGCCCAGCCCCACCATCTCCTCTTCCGTTAGGCCTATACCGGCCGTATCCGCTAGTATGAGGTTGGTCTGCACTGTGGTTATCTCGATGCCGAGGCCCAGGTCCGCCAGACCGACGGCCAGGCGCTTGGCGTTGTCATGGTCCTCCTTCAAACGGGTTACCATGTTCTCCAGGGCATATATCCCTGGTGCGGCGATCACACCGGCCTGGCGCATGCCCCCGCCCACCATCTTACGGTTTATCCTCGACTTGTCGATGAACTCCTCGTTACCGACGAGAATGGACCCGATGGGGCAGCTAAGGCCCTTGGACAGGCAGAACGTGAGGCTGTCTACATGCCGCATGAAATCCTTCGGGCTCGCATCCAACGCGATGCAGGCGTTGAATATCCTTGCACCGTCGATGTGCACTCTCATGTCGTTGTCGTGGGCCAAACGGCTCACGTCCTTGACCTGAGAGGGCCTCCAACAGCATCCTCCTGCCCGATTATGGGTGTTCTCGATCTCCAGCAAGCGGGACGGAGGATAATGCAATGGGTCGCCTGGCCGCAATGCCGTCTGCACCTGCTCCGGTGTGAACACTCCATTTTTTCCTTTGATTAGATGGGGAATGGCCCCCACCAGGGCGGACATGCCCCCGACCTCGTAATAGTACATGTGGGCGTCCGCCTCTAAGATGATCTCGTCGCCCCTCTTGCAGTGGGAGAGCATGGCCACCAGATTGCCCATGGTCCCGCTCGGCACCAGAAGAGCGGCCTCTGTGCCAAATCGCTTGGCCGCCATGTCCTGCAACCGGTTGACCGTGGGGTCCTCCCTCTCCACGTCGTCCCCAAGGTCTGCCTCCATGATCGTTTCCAGCATCTCTCGGCTTGGCAGGGTAAAGGTGTCGCTGCGCAGGTCAATAGGCTTCATGGGATCACCGGTCCAGGCAAGGCGGGGTTCGATATAAAGAGCCTGCTTTCAGACCATCACCTTCGTGCCAGTACGCAACGACTCCAGTGCCGCCTCGCAAACGCGCAGGTTCTTGACCGCGTCCGCCCCGGAAACCTTGGGCTCCTTTCCCTTCTCAACGGCATCCAAGAAGTCGGTTAGCTCACGCTTCAGGGGCTCTTCCTTCTTGACGGAGATGCGCCTCACATCATATTCGAGCGGGATCCTGAACATATCCGAGGGATCGATCTCCTGGACCTTCGTGGTAGATAGCTCCATGCTCTGATCGGTGTAATCCAGCTGGGCGAACCCGGCGCTGCAGGTCATGGTGACCTTACGCACCTTCATTGGCGTAAGCCAGTTCACCTCCACCGAACCATGGATCCCCCCCTCCATCTCCAGCACCAGGTTGGCATTGTCCTCGAAATCGGTGTTCTGATATCTTCCTCCGACCGCGTAAACCGAAAGCACCTCCTTGCCGGTGATATGGCGTATCACGTCCACATCATGGATGCCGAGGTCCATGATGACCCCCACGTCGCGGATGCGGGAGGGGAAGGATGACACCCTCCTCGAGGATATGGAGATTATATCGCCCATACGGCCTTCCTGCACAGCGCTCCTGGCGACCGTCACGATGGGGTTGAAACGCTCGATGAAGCCAGAGGCAAGGACCACCCCTTTGGCCCGGGCGATCTCCATCAGCTGCAACGCCGTCTTCGAGCTACCTGTGAAAGGTTTCTCCACCAAAAGGGAACGACCCCGGGAGATGACCTTCTTGGCGACGTCGTGATGATACGCAGTGGGGGTGCAAACGCTTACCGCGTCCACCCGGTCTAAAAGGTCGTCCAGGTTGTCGAACGAACCGACGGAGAAACGATCGGCCACCTTGCGAGACTGCTCCTTTACCGCGTCATGGACCCCGACCAGGTCCGCGATCTCCGAATAGACGCGGACATGGTTCTGTCCCATGGACCCAGTGCCGACCACGCCCACTTTCAACATGCCTCCAGCTATCGACTTGGCGAATAATAAGCATTGGGCGGAGAGGCAAACGAATAAATCCCCTCGGCCCCGTTCCACAGGATGGATGAAACGCGAACTTTTAAACATCCTTGCCTGCCCAGTGTGCAAGTCGTCCCCGTTGAAAATGACCGTCGACAAGGAGGAAGGAGGAGAGATTGTCGAAGGCGGGCTCACTTGTCAGAAATGTGGCAGGGTGTACCCCATCGAGGGCTCGATACCCAACATGCTAGCTCATGATAGATGACTATAGGTCTTTTAACGCGTGACGTATGCGCTGCATGCCTTCGGTGATGTCCTTCCTGCTGGCGGCATAGGAAATTCGGATCTTGCCTTCGCCGGATGGCCCGAAGGCGCTTCCTGGAGTCACTGCGACATGGGCCTTCTCCAGCAGATAGGCGGCCAGGTCCTCCGAGGGCATCTTCATGGCATAGGAGGGGAAGAGGTAGAAAGCGCCGTTGGGCTTGGGGCACGTCAATTGGGGTATGTCCTGCACCAGATCGAATATCAGATCCCTCCTGGCCTTGAACTCAACCGCCATCTTGTGGACCGGCTCCTGTGACCCTAGCAGCGCCTCGAGCCCAGCCCTCTGAACGAACGAGGTGACGCAGGTGATGGATTGGGTCTGGAGCTTGTTCAGCTCGTTGAAGATGGGCAATGGGGCGACGGCCCAACCGATGCGCCACCCGGTCATGGCGTAGGTCTTGGACAGCCCCCCGATGGTGACTGTGCGGTCGAACATGCCCTCCAGCGAAGCGATGGATGTGTGCTTGCCCTCGAAGATGAGCCTCTCGTATATCTCGTCCGAGAGGATATAGAGGCCGTGTTCCCGACATATGTCGGCCACTCCCTTGACGTCCTCGGTCCGCATGACCGCACCGCATGGGTTGGAGGGAGTGTTGATGACCACTAGCTTTGTCTTCTTTGTGACCTGCTCCATCATTGCCTCGGGGGTGAGCCGGTACCCGTTCTCCGGGCCCAACTTGGCATAGCGTACCTTGGCCCCGGCCAACCGGGCGCAGGCGTCGAACGTGCCCCAGGCCGGGTCGGGGACTACCACCTCATCACCTTCGTCTATCAGGGCCAACATGGTCATGAAGATGGCATGCTTGGTCGGGGTGATCAGGACGTTATGGCTGGTGCAGGGCAGACCATTGCGATGGGAGAGGTCCTCGGCCACCGCCTGCCTCAGCTCCGGGATGCCGGCTGAGGGCGTGTAATAGGTCTCATGGTGATGCAGTGATTTTACGCAGGCCTCGGTGATGTGGTCTGGGGTGTGGAAGTCAGGCTCGCCCATGGAGAATGAGATCATATCCTTCACGCCCTCGGACTTGAGCTTGCTAACCACATTGGCGATCCTGACCGTCCCAGACTCGGGCACGTTGGCCATCCTGCGTGCGACCATCGGGGCGGATTAACGCGCATGCTCTCTTTATGCCTTTCTCAAAATTCCCTGTGGTCCTTGTGACCTGCCCTGGAACGCCATTTCTTACATATATGTACATTCAATACCTTATTTGTTCATTAAAAAGGAAACAAATTTATAAGTCGCCTCTACTAAGCCGACCTGGTGAGCAAATGGTATTTGAATTGGACCTGACCAAGCTGAGGCATGGGAGCGAACTCGTCAAGAGGGGTTTCGCCAAGATGCAACAGGGAGGGGTGGTCATGGACGTCACCAACGCTGAGCAGGCCATCATCGCCGAGGAGGCGGGGGCGGTCGCGGTCATGGCACTTGAACGTGTGCCAGCCGACATCAGGGCTCAGGGCGGGGTAGCCCGCATGGCCGACCCATTGAAGGTGGAGGAGATAATTGAGGCGGTCACGATCCCGGTCATGGCGAAATGCCGCATCGGTCATTTCGTGGAGGCCCAGGTGCTGGAGACCTTGGGTGTGGACATGATCGATGAGTCCGAGGTCCTCACTCCGGCCGACCCGTTCTATCACGTCAACAAGAAGAAGTTCACCGTCCCGTTCGTCTGCGGGGCACGCGACCTGGGCGAGGCGCTGCGCCGCATCGACGAGGGTGCAGCGATGATTCGCACCAAGGGAGAGCCAGGCACAGGCAATGTGGTGGAAGCGGTCAGGCACCAGCGCATGATCACAGGCATGGTCCGCGAGCTCAAGGGGAAAGACCACGAGGAAATGGTCATGTTGGCGCGCAAGATCGAGGCGCCCATCTACCTGGTGGAGGAAGTGGCCCGGTTGCAGCGCCTCCCGGTCATTAACTTCGCCGCTGGCGGTATCGCCACCCCGGCCGACGCCGCATTGATGATGCAGCTAGGATCGGACGGCGTGTTCGTAGGATCTGGCATATTCAAGTCCAGCAACCCGAAGGTCCGGGCCAAGGCCATCGTGGACGCGGTCACCAACTTCGACGATGCCAAGGTCATCGCCGAGGTCTCAAAGGGACTGGGGGAGGCGATGCACGGCATCGAGATCTCGACCATACCCGAGCCCCAGAGGATGCAGGAGAGGGGCTGGTAAAGGTTGCATAAAACATTTATTCAATTATTATTATTAATTAATTAAGTAAAAACCTTTTTGGTATACCGATTTTTTATAAATCTCAATGAAGGTAGACGTTATTATCCCTACCTGGAACTCCGAAAAGACGTTAGCTTCCTGTCTTAAACTATTACAGAAACATATGCCAGTTGAGAAAATAATTGTCGTCGATCGAGAATCCGAGGACCGCACCCTGGAAATCGCTAAAAGCTTTGGGTGTCAGATACTGTTTGATACGGTTTCTTTAGGGTCGGCAAGGCTTAAGGGCGTTAATGCAAGTAAAAGCGAACTGATACTGTTCATCGACGACGATATTATGATAGATAAGGACTTCAAAGACATCTTTTTGTTTTTAGATGGGGACACTGGCGCCGTGCAAGGGATCGCTGTACCAGACGTTGAATCGGAGGCGGAGGCTTTCATCGCCTCGGTCTTTGAAAGGACATCTGACAAATCCTTCATCCTGCTGAGCCAGAAGCAAAGAGGCTATACAAACGCGACATTGATCAGAAGAAGTTTGCTGACCGATATCGAATTGGTTGATATGGACGCCTATGAGGATTGGGTAATATCAAGGCACATCATATCAAAAGGCTACCTCTGGAAGGTAGTGCCCATATTCGTTGTGCATAAACAACCTGAAGAAAGGATCCTGTTCAAGAGCGCGTGGAACGCGGCTGGACTTCTTAACATGTCAAAGGTTGGCAAGATACGGTATCAGGACATGATGGACCTCGTCCTTCACAATGAATACAATGAGATCAGACTCATCTTTTTCTATCTAGAACGAGGGGATGCTGCCGGAATGTGGAGGCACATCCTGATCCTGATCGGTAACTTCCTAGGGCCATTCTTCACGTTGTTCAAGGTTAGGCGGCGGCCTATCCACGACAGAAAGTCATCAGATCGAATCGGTTTGAGGCATTGAAGAAAGTGGAGCACTTCAGTAGGGTAACGACCTCAGAATCTCCGCCGTCACGGCATTTATGTTCAGCAGATCCGGGCCGAGCGAGACGCTGATGTCGGCAAGCTCATTGACCGGGCTCTTGAAGCCGCCTTCAGGGAAACCACCGAACATGATGATGGCGTTGTTCTCTTGGAAGCCTTTTAGGAGCCGGCCCAGCCCTTTCACCTCGCCTTCTGGGGACAAGAGCACGCGGACCTCCGCCCTGCTCTTGGCCACGATATGGGCCAGGTCCCGGTTGGGCTCGATGGCCCAACGCTTCTCCCGGCAGTCCACTTGGCCATCGGTGTACAGGTCGCCCAGGAGGCGCAGGAACTCGAAGTAGTTCTGCGGGATCTCGGCCTTGGGCCCAAAGTAGATGGCCTCGTTGTTGCGGGTGTGCACCACCACATCAATGTCGCCCATGCGGTAGGGAATGGAACTTATGGCGAGGGTGAGAGCATGGTGCAAGATGTCTGGCCTTCCCCGGCGGTTGCTATCCGGCATGGACCGAACCAGGTCCGCGTGAAGCACGTGGTCAAGAATGACCTCCCTCTTGCCGAAGAGCGCGTCGGAGCTTGCCCTCAGCTTCACGCCCCCGAGCTTATCCTTCGGCACCACCTCGAGCTCCGCGTCGACGATGGCCAAAGTGATCTTCATGACACCACCAGGTCCATCACGTCGCTGTCCCGAGAGTTCTTGATCTCACGGGAGATGCGTCTGCCCGTGCTCATGCCAGGCTCGACCAGGTCCGAATAGGGTGAACCGGAGATGAAGGGATTGGAACCGGCCACTATGCGTGAGGATATCTCGAAGACCTTGAACTCCAGCTTGTCGGTGACGATGCATTCCAGACAGAACGGTCCGATCATGCCCCCGAACAACTGCTCCGAGCGTTCCACCACCTTCTCGCCCATCTCAAGCACTTTGGGCAATAGGCTCTCCCGGATGACAACAGGGATATTTCCCGTGACGACGAACGTGGGGAAGTGGCCCAGCTTCTTAAGCTCCTCCGCCGCGCCGAGCTTGTACATCTCGTCGATGTTGCTCTCATCGCGCCGGTCCATCGACATCAGCTCCAGGCAGCCATCGGATACGCGGTAGCCGTCCTTCTTGATCGGCGAGTAGAAATAATGCAGATAGTAACGGGTACCAAGTATGTACTCCTGGATAGTGAAGGGTTGCTCCATATCTATGCCCATCTTGAAGTCCATGTAATCCTTGGCGATGAAGAAGCCCCGGCCGCCCTTTGCCCCATGGTATTTCACGAGGACCGGCCGGTCGATCGACTTCGGGTCGTCGACCACGCGGGGCATGTCGATGCCCCCGGACTCGAGCCATTCCCTCATCTTGTTGCGGTCCGATTCCCAACCCAGGACCTTCCGGTTGCCAAAGGTGGGTATGGGCATGTCCTCGAACTTGCTTGTGCCCATATACTCCACGAAGGAGCCGTGGGGCACGATGATGACGTTGCGTGCCAGGAACTCGTCCGCTTTATCGATCAGGTCCGTGTAGGATTGAAGCTTGATGATCTCGTCCGGCTTGGCGAGGGGGAAGGCGTCATAATGTTTGTTGTTCGGCCTCACCGCCAGTCCCAGTGTGCGGAAGCCCTCCTTTTTGGCGCCATGGAAAATCTGCAGGGAGGAGTGTGAGCACAAGGTAGCTATGGTCAGCTTATCCTTGTCATATTCCGCCATGATCTTCGAGATCTTTTTCTTCGGGACCATTAACTAGGAATTTGTATAGCCCTAATAAATTTTTGCAACCATGTTCTAAAAGATGATGGTCAGGGATTAACCCCTGTTCACAGTGTATAGTCGTAGCCAAAATAATCGGCCAGGTAGCCTGATGCGAAGTAGACTATGGCACAACGGGTGAGGGCGCCTAGGAAGTTCACCAATGCGAACATCTTCATGTCGAGGACCTTCCCCTCCTTGTTGAAGACCGCAAAGACGTAGAGGACCACGGTATCGCTCATGAACGGTATGCTGAGCAGGATGAAGAGACCGACGTACCCCAGCTTGGTCACGAACCATTCGCAGAATCGGACGAACGCCCGGAAGAAGGTCCATTTTTCCGACCAGCGCCTGATCGGCTCCTCCACGTTGTAGCCGATATAGAAGACCAGGACGCTTCCCACGGCCTTACCTAGAGCTAGCACCAGGGCTTTGGCTGCGAAGGGGGTGTCAGGACTGAGGAAGAGGGCGAACTCCACCGGGATGGGCAAGAAGACGGCGGCGGCGATTGAGTAAAGGAATAATAGGAAAAGATATAGCAAAGGGTCATGGGCGACGCTCTCCAGATAACTGATCATGTCATCGATGACGCCCATTGGGCCGGTCATATGACTTCTTGTTTAAATAGGCTCCTCGTTGGGCTCTAGTTGTTGATATGGAGTGGTCATCAGCCTATCCATTCTCATAAAATCAGATGCCCAGGATCGGCCTAAGGATGTCGGCGGCGACGTAAACTATGGCGCAACGCGTCAGGGACCCAAGGAAGTTTATGATCAGGAAATGCGTTCGTTCCATCACCTTGCCTTCTTTGTTAAAAAGAGAGAACAGGTAGAGTGTCACGGTGTCTGGCATGAAGGGAGTGCTTAGGAGTGCATAGAAGCCGATATAGCCGAATCTTTGCACGAAGCGTTCGCAGGCGTTGACGAAGGCGGCCCACAACCTCCACCTCTGCCCCGAGTTCCTTATCGGCCCCTCCAACCTTCCGCCGATAGAGTACACTACAAGCCCGCCGACCGTCTTTCCCAAGGAGAGGACCAAGGCGATGGACCAAAATGGTGTGGAATCGCTCAGGAACAACGCCGCCTCCGCCGGGAAAGGAAGGAAGACCGCGGCGGCTATGGAGTAGACGAACACAACTATAAGATATTGAACGGGGTCACTGGCCACTCCCTGAAGGATCTCCGTGAGCTGCGAGATTAGGTCCATTTCGCCCCCACGGCCGTATGAACGCGAGATGACTTGATACTGTGCTTGATGCCAGCATCGCCGTTTTTTATGGCCGCCAGATTGGGATATCTATTTATGTTCGGATGGATATTATCCGCCTCGGGGATAATATTGGCTCCAGATAAGGCAGGAAAGGATGACTGGTTCGCGAAACTTGATGCTGAGCTCGAGAGGAAGACCCTCGCCGTCTCCCGCGACCGGGACGAGCTGCACATGCAGAGAACGAGGATCAACAAGGCTCTCATCGAGGACCTCTGGAACATCCTGAACCGCTTCAGCAAGATCTCCGTGCAGATGACCATGGAGCCAACCTACAGCACTTACGCCCAGTTCGAGAAGGACGGTTTCCCGGACAAATGGTCCTTCCGTCCCGAGTTCGACCTGGAGTCGGTCACCAACATGCAGCTCATAGACCGCTCGCAGGTACAGGGGCGCATGGGCGACTCCCTGAAGGTCTGGTACTATTCCGTCGAATCGGCCCCGCACATCCGCATGGTCTTCGACTACTGTGAAGGTGAGCATTACTACAAGTACGCGGGCTGGAAGCGCATCTTCGGCCAGTTCATCATCTACGACGCGGCCTTGAACGACTATGACGAGGAGGGGATGCACGAGGCCATGCGCGATGTGGTCCTATCCTGGTACGAGTCCCACCTGCGCAACAACCGGGACATCCTCATAAACCACCTAAAAGAGAATTACGAGAAGGGAGAGACCTTCACCGAGTGAGCCCCCACTCACTTTCTTTTCATTTCTAGTAGCATCAGCGAAGGCACTTTCGCCGGCCCCCCGAATAATGCATTTAAGCATTAGCCTGATATGGCATCGATTCTGCTGTAAGGCAGGAGGTATGTCATGAACAAGGAAGAGCTCGCACCCCATGTGAAGGAGATAGCCCGGGTGCTAGGAAACAAGGTGGATGAGTCGAGGATCGAGGAGGAGTTGGACAACTACCTCAATGTTTATCGCGTGTCGCTGGACACAGCGAAGCGCAGTGTGGTGAAGAACTTCGGTGGGGACCCGAACGCATTGGCAAAGGGCAACCGCCGCAAGGTCGCCGACCTCAAGGGAGGGGAGCAGAACGTGGACGTCGCGGTGAAGGTCGTCACTGCCAACCCCAAGGAGATCGAGGTGGATGGGAAACCGCGGCCGCTGGTCTATGGCATCATGGCCGACGAGACCGGGAGCATCTCCTATAGCTTGTGGGACCCGCAGCGCATAGCCCTCAAGGCCGGCGATGTGGTCATGGTGAGGAACGGCTACACCAAGGAATACAATGGCAGAGTGGACCTGAACCTAGGCAACAGGGCGATCGTGGAAGCGTTGCCCCAGGATGCGGTCGTCGCGGACACCACCGTGAGCACGCCCATGGCCATGGGCTCGGGGGAGCCGATGAAGGTGGCCCAGCTGGCCGATGGTATGAACAATGTCACGGTGACGGCAAGGGTCCTTTCGGTGGAGCGGAAGGAGGTCGGTGAGGGGGAGACCGCCAAAGTGGTCTTCCAAGGCATGATGGCCGATGACACCGGAAAGGTGCAGTTCTCCGCCTGGCATGACTTCGAGCTCAAACCGAACGAGGTGGTCAAGGTCTCCAAAGCCTATGTCAAGGGTTGGAAGGGAGTGCCCAAGTTGAACTTCGGCGAAAGGGCGGTCGTCGCCCGCCTGTCCGAGGACAGCATGCCCGATGTGGTGTCCTCCCGCCCCAAACCGCGCACCATCGAGGACGTGGAGAGGGTTGGTGGCGCCACGGACGCTCTGATCATCGGCACCATCGTGGACGTGAAGGAAGGTTCGGGGCTGATCAAGCGTTGCCCTCAGTGCAAGCGGGTGGTGCAGAAGGGCGCCTGCCGGTTGCACGGCAAGGTGGACGGCTACCCGGACCTGCGGGTCAAGGCGGTGCTGGACGATGGCAACTCAACGTTGACGGCGGTCATGGGCCGCCCGGTCACGGAGGCATTGTTGGGCATGAACCTGGACGAGTGCGTCAGGCAGGCCAAGGAGGCCATGAACGCCGAGGTCATCCGAGAGGTGGTGGAAGAGAAGCTGCTAGCACGGCCGCTGGAGCTGCGCGGCAACGTTCTCAATGACGAGTACGGCCTGATGATGATCGTGAGCGAAGCCTCTCCGATTCGAGTGGACGTGCAGGCCAGGGCGGCCGAGCTCCTCGCCGAGACGGAGGGATTCCAATGATCGGGAGGGAACTGGCCTGGAGGGTCTTCGCCGCTGAGTTCAACTCATCGCGTTTGGAGATCAAAGGGGAGGGCGAGAAGGCCCCGTCCCACCTGGTGACACCTTTGGGGGCGATGATCAACCGCGTGCTGTTGGTGGGCGTGCTCACCGACATAGACAACATCGGAACGGAGGAGGAGCCGCTGTGGCGGGCGAGGATCCAGGACCCGACGGGGACCTTCTACCTTTCGTCGGGACAATACCAGCCTGAGGCCACCGCGGCTTTGGCCAAGATGCAACCCCCCAAGTTCGTGGCGGTGGTGGGTAAATGCCGCACCTACTCGCCGGAGGAGGGGACCATGTACGTTTCCATCAGGCCGGAGAAGGTGCAGGTGGTGGACATAGCCGCCCGTGACTTCTGGGTCTTGGAGACCTGTCAGGCCACTATGCGCCGCATCAACGCGGTGGAGGAGGCCTTGGAGATGTCCCCGCCAAGCGCGGAAGAGCTCGTAAAGCTAGGTTACAGCCTCCCGCTGGCGAACGGCGTGGTCAAGGCCTTGGACCATTATGGCGAGGTGGAGACGCAGCGCTACCGCCACATGGTGGTGGACGCGCTGAAGTTCCTGTTGCCTGAGATGGCCGGACCGGAGGTCCCGGAGCATGTCTCAGACATCCCCGAGGAGATCGAGGACGAGGAAGAGGGCCCTTCGGCCGACAAGGAACAGGTGGTGCTCGGGATCGTGCAGAGGTTGGACAAGACCGGCAAGGGCGCGGTGTGGGACGACATCGTGTCCGAAGCGGGCAAAGCGGGCATCGAGAGGGACGAGCTGGATGAGATCACCAACTCACTCCTCGACAAGGGCTTGGTCTATGAACCGGTACTGGGAAAAATGAAAATAATTTGATGGGGCGGACCCCATCTTTTTTAATTTTTTTTAGGGTTTAATGAAGCTCCCTCATCAGGCCGTCCTCGATCTGCCACTGGGTCTGCATGTGCTCGTTCATGTCTGTCACAAGGACGTACACCCAGTATATGGCGAATATGCCAAGGGTCAGGATCGTCAGGATGATATAGAGCAGGTAGCTCCTTTCCTTCAATGTCTTCCACGAAGGCGTCATGACGTTCATGCCGAGCTGTTGCGCGGCGGACTGGGCGTTCTGAGAGTACGCATGCCAGCGCTGATCGTGTCCGAAGGGCTCCTTGGTCAATATGTACAGGATGTACAGCATGGCGAAGAAGTTCACGATGGGGATGATCATCAATATTACCAACAGGATGACGTTGTGGTCCTTCTCCTTGAAGGCGGCCTCCTGGTTGATGCTCTCCATCGTACCCAACTGGGCGCCGATCATCTGGGACTTGAAGGTCTCGTTGCCCTTCTCCCTGAAGTAGTTTACCAATGCAGTTCTCAGAATTGCCTCACGCTTGAAGTGCGCCTCGTTCCTTTTCAACATCTTGTAGAACAAGATGAGTTCAAGGATGCCGACTACCACCCACAGTATGATTCCGATCCAGCCTAGGAATGACGCGACGAACATCAGCACAATGGCGATCAAAAGGAACAAGGCCCAGAACATCCCCATGATCTCATCGGTCTGGGTCCTGGACTGGATCGCGTTGATCACTTGTTGCTTGCTCGCACTGCCATATGACGGGGCAGGACCAGGCGCCGGGGGCGTCTGGGTCGGTGTCGGACCGGGTGCCGCAGCGGCCATATTGGCACCGCAATTGCTGCACCATTGCGCATCAGCCGGGTTTTGTCTACCACAGCTAGGACATGTCTTGTATCCATCCATCTTTGTTCACCCCTCCTTAGGTGATAGATGCAATTAACAACTTATCCAGTAAATAATCCTATTCCTATATATTAAATAAAGGAGGGAAAATAAAAGGTTTCATCTCAACTGCATCATGAGCGAGTCCTCGAACTGCCACTGGGTGGCGAAGTGGTCGTTAGGGTCATCGATCAATTTCCAGAGCCAGTAGAACAGGAACAGACCCGTCAGGACGGTCAGCAGGAAGTAGATGAGGAAGGAGCGCTCGGGGATGGTCCTCCAGGACGGGGCCATCACGCCCATGCCCATTTGTTGGAAGCAATACTGGGCGTTCTGGGTGAATGCGTTCCACCTTTGGTCATGAGGGCCGGTGAACTTGGTCAACACGTACAGGACGTAGAGGTTCACGATCGGGATCAAGGCCAATATCGCGAACCCCAAGGCGCTGTGCTCCTGCTCCTTGTACGACGCTTCCAGGTTGATGCTTTCCATGGCGGCGACCTGGGGGGCGATGGCCTGTTGCCGATACTGTTCCGCCGCCTTCTCCTTGATGTACACAATGAGGTTGTAGCGGAGGCTCAGCTCACGGTGGATATGGTTGTTGATGCGTTCCGTCAGCTTGTAGGCCAGGAACGCGTAGATGATGAGACCGAGGATGGAGCCCACCAGCATCAGAGGCCAATAGAAGATCCCGAGGAATAATGAGACGACCCAAGCCAGCAACGGAAGGATCACCCACCAGGTGGGATAGAGGGCATCGGTCTGGGTCCTCCCTTGGATGGCAGCGACGATATGTTGCCTAGCCGCGCTCCCCTGTCCCGTCTGGACCGGGGGAACGACCTGCGGCTCAGGGGTGACGGCCCCCATTTGGGTCCCACAGCTCGCACAGAACGAAGCCCCTATAGGGTTCTGCCTTCCACAATTGGGGCATGTTATATAGTCCATGTTAGCACCCTGCCCTACCTTGTGGTAAGGCTCAACACCCATAGTTACCGAGTGATTTATTTAATCACTTTGGAAGATGGCTCATCGGTAAACGGCGACGCTAGCATAGGCCACCACCCGGTCCATGGCCTGGACGTCCCCGGAATTAGCGTACTTTAACAGCTTGGCGCTCTTGCCCTCACTGGCCAAGATCATGGCCATGGTCGGGCCGTAACCGCACATGCTCACGTCATACTTACGCACTGCATCGTAGACCCCCTTGGCGTCCAGGTCGAGCACCTTGTCCAGGACCTTGGTGTCATCTACCTTGGCCTGGTGCGGGGTGACGTAGTGCGACATGTCGCTAGATGCCAGTATCACCACATCGCGGCCTTCCACGGCCTTCCTAACGCTCTTCGCCACCTCGACCGCGGTAGCGTGATCCTGGAAGGCCATGGCGATGGGCACGAAACTGACGTTCGGGTCGAGGTATTGCAGGAATGGAAGCTGGACCTCGATGGAGTGCTCGTATACATGGGCGGACCGGTCCAGTTCCACCACTCCCGTCAACTTGGAGACGATCTCCTTGTCGACCTTGACCCTGCCCATGGGTGTGTCGAAGTCCTCGTCGCTGGTGGCCACGCCCTTGCCGACGCCGTGATGGTTCGGGCCGATGACCACGAAGACCTCGGGCAACCCATCCTTGGCGAAGGCGCAGTAGGCATGCGCGGCCACCGGGCCGGAGTAGACCAGGCCAGCGTGAGGCACCATGGCACCCACGATCTTCCTCTGACCATCATGGGGATGAGGCGGCAGTTTCCCTGGTCCAATGGGTGATAAGAAGCATCTCTCCAATTCGGCGCGAAGGCTGGACCCGCGAGAGGAATAGAACTGACCGGCGACCGCTGCCTGCCTGACCATGTTTAGAAATATTGGATGAAGGTGTTTAATAAAGGTTTTACGAAGCTATCAAAGGGAAGCTTCGAAATCGTCGATGGTGAGCTTATAGTCCTCGTCGCGACCGATCTGTCCGCGGGCCTTGAGGACCTCACGGGTCAGCAACCAGTAGACGCAGGCCAAGGCGCGGCGCCCTTTGTTGTTGGTAGGGACGACAATGTCGACGTTGCGGGTCTCGTTGTTGGCGTCGCACAGAGCGACGATCGGGATGCCGATGTTCAACGCCTCGGCCACTGCCTGCTGGTCGGCGGCAGGGTCGGTCACCAGTATCACATCGGGCTCGATGAACTGGGGCAACTTCGGGTTCGTCAGGCAACCAGGTATGAGGCGGTCCTCGAAGGACATCGCCCCGACCGTCTTGGAGAACATGCGCACCGGCTTCTGCCCGTACTGCCTCGCCGAGACCACCAGGATCTTGTCGGCCTGGTAGCGGGAAAGGAACTTGGCAGCGGCGCGGATGCGGTTGTCCGTCTGCTTGACGTCCAACACATACAGTCCGTCGGAACGCACCTTGAAAATGAACTCCTTCATGTCAGCGCTCTTCTGCTGCGTACCGATGTGAACCCCGGACGTCAGGTAAACATCCTCAGGCACGAGAAGCTCTGTCTTGACCTCTTCACTCATTTCAATACCCTCATTCGTCGCGTTTGACCGTGATCGGGATTACTTTGCGCTCGAACTCCATCATGGCGATCTGGATAGGATCGATGATGCCCTCAGGGATATCCAGAATAACCGGCGCGCCCAGAGAAATCTGAAGTGCCCTTGCACCGATGATGCGCGCCTTCTCAAATCTGGTATATTTCATTCGTTCACCAAGTAGGGAGTTTCCCCATATTAACGGGTTCCTTATAAACCTTTTGACGGTGGGGTATGCCTTCTGAGCCATGCTGGCATGGCCACCTCTAACTGGCCTGGAGGTCCGCTGGACCGTGGGTCGGACCTGATCTCAAGGCTTGGGCTGGAACCGTTTCCGGGTGGTGCTGACCAAACCCCCGCTCCGCAATATTTCGAGCAGGAAGGGGGGCAAGGGATCGAACCTCATGGTCCGGCCGGTGCTCTCGTTCACCAGGATGCCTTTCTCGATGTTGATCAGAGCGATCTCCCCCACATGGAAGTTGGCATGGGCCTCAGGGCACTCCACGACCGGAAGCCCGATGTTTATGGCGTTCCTATAGAAGATCCGGGCGAAGCTGGTGGCGACGACCGCGGCCACGCCGGCGGTCTTCAACGCCACCGGTGCCTGTTCTCGGCTGGAGCCGCAGCCGAAGTTCCGTCCCGCTACGATGATGTCGCCATAGCGCACGTCCTGGCTGAAGACGGGGTCCAGGTCCTCCAAGGCATGCCTGGCCAGATGCCGGGGGTCATAATCGTCCAGATACCGGCCGGAGATTATCAGGTCGGTGTTGACATGATCGCCATATCGCCAGACCCGCCCTTTCATAGCATCAGCCTCCTGGGGTCAGTTACCACGCCCTTGATGGCACTGGCCGCCACGGTCAGCGGGCTGGCCAGATAGATCTCCGCCTCCGGGCTGCCCATGCGGCCGCGGAAGTTGCGGTTGGTGGTGGTGATGGCCCTCTCCCCCGGGGCAAGAAGGCCCTGGTGCGCTCCGAGGCAAGGCCCGCAGCCCGGGTTCAGGACAAGCGCCCCGGCCCTGACGAAGGAGGCGAGTATGCCCCGCTCCATCGCTTCCAGGTAGACCTCCCGCGAGGCAGGCACGATGATGAGGCGAACCCCTTCCGCCACGGTCTGACCACTTATCAAGGAGGCGGCGGCGATCAAGTCCTCCATGCGGCCATTGGTGCAGGAACCGATGAGTGCCTGGTCAATCGGTAACCCTTCCACCTCCTCCACCGGGCGCACGTTGTCGACCTGGTGCGGGCAGGCCACCTGGGGGCCGAGCTTGGATACGTCCAGTTCGAGCGTTCGTTCCACTGGTGCATCTGCGTCGGAGACGACCGGGACATAGGCTTTGGTGGTCCGACCGGCCAGATATCTCTGCACCTTCTGGTCCGGGAAGCATACCCCGGCCTTGGCCCCCATCTCCACCGCCATGTTGCAGAGAACCAGTCTGGAGGCGACGCTCATGGCGTCAACGGTCGGTCCGGTGTACTCCACGCAGCGGTAATCGGCGCCATCGGCCCCAAGCTGACCTATAACATTTAAGATGACGTCCTTGGACATCACTCCAGGCAACAAATCGCCCTCGAAGCGGATTCGTATGGTACGAGGCACTTTGAGCCAAAGCTCACCCGTGGCCCAGACCGAGGCCATCTCTGTGGCCCCGATGCCGGTGGAGAAAGCGCCCAGAGCGCCATAGGAGGTGGTATGGGAGTCGGATCCGACGATGAGCATGCCCGGGCGGACGTGTCCCTTCTCTGGCAGCACCTGGTGGCATATGCCCTCCCTCATGTCGTAGAAATGGGGCAGACCCTCGGCCCGAACGAACTCACGGACGGCCTTGTGGTTCTCGGCCGCCTTGGTGGTGTTGGCCGGGATGCGGTGATCGAAGAGGATGACCATCTTGTCCCGGTCCCAGACCTGGGACGCTCCGATCTCTCGGAAGGAGCGCAACACCAGGGCGGCGTTCTCGTGGGACATGGCCAGGTCGATCCTGGCATTGACGATCTGCCCCGGCTCGACCGCCGGCTCACCACTGGCCTGGGCCAGCACCTTCTGGGCGAAGGTCGTCGGTGCCATGGGCTCACGAAGACCGTGGTCGGATAAATAATTAGCTGATTCCTCAGGGCCATCAAGAGGGACAATAACCCCTCGAAGGTACCATGTCGAAACGGGAGTAGGATATGCCCGGCTTTTTGGTCAATTCCGAAACGATGACCCCTCCCTGTACTGGTTGGGACCGATGTTGATTATAAATAAATCGGGTGATGATGTTTCAGTGGTGCCGTCGTTGTCTAGAAAAAACAAGGAACTCCTTAGCGGTATACTTCTTTTATTGATCGGCGTGGCGATGGCGGCATATTCCGGATATAAAATGAAGATAGAAGTGGACAACATCTACTTCTGGATATTCTGGCTGGGCGTGCTTTTGATCATAGGCAGCATAATTTACCTGTTAACATCGATGCACAATGAGGATTACATATCAGAACCTGAGGAGAGGCTCTTCGACCGTTCCCTGGAGGACCTCCCGCCCATCGAACCTCATGAAAAGAAATGATCTGAGCGGTTAGAACGGACGATCGTCCACATTATGCAGATAGATATTTCAAAGTGATCGGATTACATGAGGCCCCGAGGATAAGGACCTTGAGGCCTAAGATGGGGATGCCCGCCCTGATCGAGTTCTCCAGCGTGGAGGAGAACGCACTATTGTGCCATGAGCTGGGCTTGGACTTCGTAGAGCTGAACATGAACATGCCCTATTGCTTCCCGGAGAACCTGCCGCCCAGGAACGTCGAAAGGATCTCGAAGGAGACCGGCGTGGGTTTCACGATGCATATGCCAGACGACCTTGACCTTGGTT
>JACXTP010000185.1 GCA_016919625.1 Methanomassiliicoccaceae archaeon | reverse complement strand
TTGACATACTTTCACTCCCTCATTGGCTCAATACGCATCCTTTCTTACTTTCCTCTTCTCGATGAGCAGCATCATATAGTTTTCCCATGGCCTTCCCAGTCCCTTCAACCCCTTGACGACAACGTCAAACTATCCGATTGGAATTCCTACATACATCTCATCGTCCTCCAGCTTACCCGACTATCTGCAACCATAGCAGCCCAGACAGAAGTTCACCTCTCCCGTTTTAACTGGGACGGCGGTAGAATGGATGGTATGACCCTAATTTCAATTTGCCACAAGAAGACATGTTTTAGGTGGGGAAGTAACAAACCCACTCAGACGAGTGAAATGAGATGTTAATCTAGCCCGATTACAAAAAAGGGGCTAAATGTAATAATTGCTCAGACCAAGATCAGGACCACGCCCTCTTCCTCGGCGAAGATATTGCTGAAGGTCTCCTCCAGCTCGCTAAGGACCTCGGCGTTGTCAAGACCGGCGAGGATGCCAATGCAGCAGTCGTACTGGTCGTTGATCCAGACCATGCGGCCGAGCAGCTCGAAGATGTCCCGGTCTGAATGGTAGCGCACCAATTCAATGGGGTATTTCGCCTGAACAATTATTGAAGGGATGCAGCCGGTCTTGGCCTTGAGATCGTTCTCGTTGAGGTGCTTGATGAGCCGATAGACCAGCTCGTTCCTGGTAGGGTTGGAGCTGATGTAGTTCCACGCATAGATGGTATCGGTTAGCGAGTCAAGCGAGGACTTCCGCTGCTTCGTTGCCGGCTTCTTGGTCTTGTCCTTGCCATTGATGGCAAGATCGCTGTATGCCGTGAAGATCTCGTTCTTGGCGACATCTAACATGTTCGCTCACCTATCTAGGAGGTTGATTTTGCCCATTATATACCTAGCCTCGAGATTATCAAAACGGATTTCATTATCTGGATATATAATTAAAATCAGTTTAGTAAAGATGCTCCTAAAGCACGTCGTGGATAGGGATATAATGGCAAACGACCATTGTAACAATTAGATCACGAAAATTGGCATGGGACCTAGGTTGAACGAACAGACGTCGACCAAATCAGAGGCGGATCAAAGCGAGCTAGCAATTGGGCTCTTAAAGAACTTCACCTTCATTACATTTCAGGCGTTACTGGACGTGGCCGGTCCAATCCAGACCAGAGAACTGTGCCGTAAATATTTCAAGAACCACGGTGAAGCAGGCGCCTTGAATATGCAGAAATGGCTTGGTGCACCCTCAGACATACCCGGGACTTTTCTGATGGGCAAGCTAGCGCTGTTATGGCAACGAAGGGATTTTTTAAAAATGGTCCATCCAGACATGATCTATTGGCAAAATACGAGTTGTCTTTATGAACACGCCCCACCTGAGTTCTGCCAACTATTTGAAAACGTGACCACACCGGCAGCGAACAAAGTCATCTGCCCGGATTACGAATATGTGTGCGACATGATGGTAACTCAGGGGGATAGGGTGTGTTCAGGTAGGGTGTCCGTCAAGCCAGGCAACCCTTATTACGGTCATCTGGATCAATTGCCCGAGCTCGAAATGCCGAAAATATCAAAAGAGGAAATCGATTTCTGGACCATCCAGGTCCTGGGGGAAGAGTGGGTCATGTGTACCAAAGCCGTTTTGGACCATGATGACCCAGGCCATGTCCTCGACCTCTTGTTCCGCCGCATGAAGGAATATGGCCATACGATGAGCCCCATCCTCGCGACGAAGTTCGGGGTGGAGGGCAACGATGCGATGGCGATCGGGAGATTGTTTGACTCGATAAATGCGATTTTCCAACAATTTGGCCCTCTCATCTCATCTAACCCCCAAATGATCGAAAAGGAAGTGAACGAATGTCCATTCCGAAATGCTACGAAGGAGATGTGCATGCAGTTCGAGGCATTCGGCAACGGGATATGCGAGGCGATCAATCCAGAGTTTGAGATCGTCCATACCGAGGCCATGTGTGCCGGGGATGGGACCTGTAGACGGATCATCAGACGGAAGGCATTGACGGTCTCGAAGGGAAAAAGGTCGGATGACGTTCCGAACAAGACCTCGTCGATGACCGAGGCAGACCTCCTGATTGCCTTGAAGATGAGGTTGGCGAAGGGAGAGATCACTTCGCAGGAATATGACAGGTTGAGGGAACGGCTGATTTCTTCATAAGTTCAATTTTACATGTTTCCTCATAATTGTATTCCACTTTTCCACACAATGCATATTTTTTTTGATGGTCGGTCGGGCGAACATTCATGAACACCTCCTTACAAATGAATGGGGCACAGATGAGAGATTACTATGGAGCTTCCACCGACCTCCGAAGCGAATGGCATCGAGCATCCTCCACCCAGCAAGCTAAAGGCATTGCTCTTGGTGCTGAGGCTCCAGTTCACGGTGGCATGCTTACTTCCGTTCGCGATAGGCCTCTGGTGTGTGTGGAACGATGTCGGTGACATCGACATCACGATTGCCTTGATGGGTCTGGCAGTGGTCATGCTGTGCAATATGGCGGGCAACGTCTTCAACGATTACTATGACCGCGAGAGCGACCGCGTGGGGCGGCCGAACCTGTTCTCCGGGGGGAGCGGCGTGATCGTTGCGGGCGCCCTCTCCCCTCGGTCAGTGCTCTTGTACGCCATGCTCCTAGGGGCCATGGCATTGCTTGGTGCGACCTTATTGCAATTCCTTCTGGGGACCGGTCCCTGGACCGTCCCGATAGTCGTCCTCGGTCTCCTCATCGTTTGGGCCTACTCCGCTCCTCCGATACGTTTGGTCGCACGAGGTCTCGGCGAAATAGCCGTGGCCTTTTCGGTTGCTATATTGGTACCGTTGACGGCCTACTATGTTCAGACCGGGACCGTAACGCTGAGCCTCATCGCCATATGCCTACCCTTGGTCCCCTTCATCTTCCTGATCATGCTCTCGGTGCACCTCCCCGATTACCAATCGGACGTGATGGCGAACAAGACCAACCTGGTGGTCAGGTTAGGCATCGAACCGGTCAAACGGCTCTTCATCGCCTCATTGATATTGCCATACATCCTCATCGTCATACTGTCATTGTCCGGGCTACTGGAACTTGAGCAATTCATCCTCTTCGCCTCCCTGCCGTTGGCTTTCCTCCTAGGGGTCAAGGTGCTGGCCCTTCGAATATCGGACATCCCCAGCACCATCACCATCAACGTCCTGACCCTGCTCCTCACCTTCCTCGTGGGGTTGCTGGAGTTCTCGTTTGTGCTCTTACAAGGTTGATGAAAAGGCTTGGAGCATTCAGGCTTCGAGGCGTTGGAGGGGACGACCTGGGGGAAGGAAAGACATCCACGCATTGGTGGCGATAATCCGATTATATAGTGCGAGGTCCCATCTTTCAGCGATGGAGCAAAGAAAAGTAGGCAAGGTCGAAAGGGCGGAGATCAAGGCGAAGAAGGTGGAGGAAGGGAGCGGATCGCACCCTAGGAAGGTCGCGCCTGAGGAAGAGGTCGAGGTGGTGGGCGAGCAGACCACGCATCACCAGAAGAAGATAACCGTCCATGAGCCCGAGCAATCCAGAGGGAATTGAAAGCATCGTTCGTTCATCCAATGTTCTGCGGATGATGATAGTTCGTATAGTGCCGGCGATGGGATCCCTTCCCCTATGCTCGGTTCGATGGGATGATGACATTGTATGAAAAGTTCGTTCTGAACGGTAGTTGGTGGACCCCGGAGGCACCAGGTCGGTGCACCAAGGGAGAGATGACATTCGATCCGTTCAAGGGTGCCATCTTGAACCTGGGGGGCACTTTTGGCGAAAGTGAGACCTGCCCGACGCCCTTGGAGATCGTGCTCGGGAAGAGCGATGATGACAGGGCGATCACGTTGATAGGGTCCAGCGGAATCTGGTTGACGCACCCCTACCGCATAGCGGACAACGGTGAGCAGGACGACGTGCCAGCATGTTCCTCTCTATGCGCCAACGTTCTCATCATCGGAAAACATTACCACTCCTCGAAGGAGATCGATTTCGAGGGTTTCACCATCGACATGTCGCATCTGTCGGATTGGGCAGGTTGCATCGGTCGATCAAGCGCCGAACGATCTCATGCATGCACTGCCTCCGAACACGATATCGGTCAGTTCGGGAGGCTGTCCATCGAGACCGAGGGCAATGGCTCCTGCCACTTGACGATCGCTTTCGATAGATG
>JACXTP010000184.1 GCA_016919625.1 Methanomassiliicoccaceae archaeon | reverse complement strand
TGCCCTCGATGACGTCCACGAACTGCCCCTCTACAGACCTCGGTTCCATGGTCGACCAATCGTATCTGATGCCATAAAAATACTTTTAATCGGGACACGGTCTGAACGTTGTGACCTATCCCCGGGAGGTGTTGAACGAGATCAAGTGGCGCCACCAGGGCTTGGGCGAGGCTTTTATAACCTATGTGCATCGTGGGGCGCCAGGTGACGTATTGACCATCCCTGGCAAGGACATCGTCGAGCTAGGCCGTTCCTTCTTCTCGACCGGGGAGGCGACCATCCCTTATCATAGGATCGTAAGGATAGTCTTCAGACAGGAAGTGGTGTTCCCCGACAGATAGAAAAGTGATGGAAGAGGTTTATTGGTCCTACGCTCACCGCGGCTCGTTGCAGTTGGGGCAGTGGTGCATGAAGGCCGGGTAGTTGACGCCGCACTTCTTGCATTTCACCATGTCCACCTTCTGCTGCTGCGCAGGCTCGGGCGCCGCTGCGGGCGGGGGTGGGGGGGCCTGTTGGGGTGGGGCCGGTGGTGGCGGCGCGTATTGGGAAGGCTGCTGCGCCGGTGGTGGTCCGACCTGACCTGGTTGGGCCTGGTACTGGGCATATTGGGGCTGGAAGACCTCCTGGAACTTTATCCAACCCACTATCATCAAGATGCCTGGGATCAGACCGACGAACAACATCAGAATGCTCCAGAGCAGGAACATTACGTTGGCATCATGGAACCTTCCTTGATCGATCTGATCGAACACTGTGGATTTTACCAGGAAGAAGAATATGATGTCGATGATGATCCAGAGCACGAACCCGTACAGATAGACCGACCAGGATAACATTGCGATAATCAACCAAATTATACCGACCACAAACATGATGAAGGCGAACAGAACGCCGTAGTAGGCGAATTGTCTTCCCTGTGCGGCGGGCGCTGGGAGCCATGGCGGCCCCCTCGAGTTAGGCATGAATGGTATATTGTTCAAAGCGTCCATCGTCTCAGCTCCTTATCCCTTCTGACCAGCTTACAGCTGGAATGTCAAGTGAATCATGTTCGTAATATAAGTTTTTCACGTAGAGAGATGACCAAGCATTGATTGTGCATATCATGGACCGTTGCTCATCGGCCAAAATTGAGGGTACATCTGCTCGATTGTTTGATGAACAAACTTATTTGGACATCATCATCCCATTGACGGATTAGAATCGGGTCGAATATTGGTCCTTGAATGGTTATGTTCAGACAGGGAGGGGGGTGTCTATACGAAGATCGATGTGAAAGCATGGCTCAAATCGAACGTCCCCATCTTGGAATGGCTCCCAAAATATGAAAGGAAGGACCTTAGGATAGACCTCGTGGCCGGTCTGACCGTGGGGGCGGTCGTCATCCCCTCCGCTATGGGCTGGGCCACCTTGGCCGGCGTGCCCACCCAATATGGGCTTTACGCCGCGGTAGCCTCCCTGATCGCCTATTTCATCTTCGGCTCGTCCAAGCATCTGATCGTGGTGCCATCGTCCGGACCGGCGGCGCTGGTAGGGGCCGGTCTGGTGGGGCTGGTCTTCGCTGACGAGAGTCAGTACATAGCGGCCGTGGCCATGCTCGCATTCATCACTGGCCTCATGCTCTTAATGGCCAGAGTGGTCAAGCTGGGATTCATCGTCAATTTCATCTCCCAGACCGTGCTGATCGGTTTCCAGATAGGATTGGCCCTTTATGTGATCAATCTCCAGATGGGCAGGGTCCTGGGCATAAGCGGGGCAACTGGAAATTTCTTCGAGGTGGCCATTTACTATATAACTAACATCGACCAAGCCAGTCTCACCACCATCTCCATCGCCCTGATGGCTTTCGCCCTGATCTTTATCGGAAAAAGATATTACAGAAAGATCCCTTGGAATTTCGTGCTCATCATCGTGGCTACGGCGCTGGCTACGGTCTTGCCCGTCGTGGATTGGGGGATCGACGTGGTGGGTTCCATCCCCGAGGGCTTGCCCGATTTCGTTGTCCCGGATACTGGCGGTCAGTCGTTGACGGCCCTTATGACCATCGCTGTAGGTCTGTTCCTAATCACCTACATCGAAGGCATATCCGTGAGCAAGACCTTTGCCAAGAAGGGAGGATATGAGATCGATAACAACCAAGAGTTCACAGCATATGGCGCTGCCAACTTGACGGCGAGCTTCTTCCAAGGCATGCCCTTGAACGGCAGTGCTTCGAACACGGCCATCAACTACGAGAACAACTCCAAGAGCCAGATATCCAGTGCGGTGGCGGCGATAGTCCTCATACTGGTCCTGCTCTTTTTCACATCATTCTTCGGCAATCTACCTCGGGTCATCATCGGGGTGATCATCATCGCCGCCATGCTTTCCCTCATCGACATCAAGTCCTTGAAGGTGGTCTATGCTTTCGACAAGAGAGAGTTCGCCTTCGCGGTGGCGGCGATCCTGGGCGTCCTGATATTCGGACTGTTGGAGGGGATATTCATCGGCGTGGCACTGACAATGCTCGACCTGCTCTACCGAATCTCCCAGCCCGGCATAAGACAGCTCGGCCGCATCCCAGGGACCGAAGAGTTCACGGATCTGGACCGTAGTCCGGAGAACGAGACCGTCGCGGGGGTGATGGTCTTCCGGGTGGACGGCCCGCTTATGTTCCCCAACGTCTCCAAGGTTAGGCAGGAGGTCCTTGCCCAGGTCCGGAAATCAGGCAACATCAAGCTGGTGGTGCTAAGCCTGCGCAGCTCTCCCTACCTAGACCTCTCCGCGACGCAGACCATCGAGACCTTGTTCATGGAATTGAAGGACATGGGGGCCGATCTAAGGTTGTCCGACGCCTCTGGGTCCTGCCGGGACTCCATACGCCAGGCGGGGCTGGAGGCGAAGTTCGGGGAGATGAACCCGGGCATGTCCATCCACAAGGTGATAAACCTGTGGTTCAAGGAATCGTTGGCAGCTGAATAAACGACCTGGCCCGCGCTCGAAGTGGGTGATGAGAGCGCGACCTTCCCCCCACATCACGGTTCGGCGCTGTTGAACCAGAACGGAAATTCATCGAGCATGGAGAGCGGGTCGAAACAAATATTTAATTTTGAAATAAATAATAATAAAGTTCAACAACTGAAAAATGTCCAGCACTTCGTTCTATAGCTTAGAACAGGCGATATTTTCAAATAGTGGCCCTCTCTCTACATGGCGATTGTAACTATCCCATAGAGTGAATTTAATGCAGTATCATGAGTTCAAAAAAATTTACGATAGTCTGAACCGACCCTCGGACATCAAAATTCTTTCCCAGGAACTTTGTCTTGACGAGGAACTTGTCACGGTCATCTATACCCAGAGGACCGTGAGAGAGACCACTCGGGCGTTCTATAGAGTGCAACGCTACGGAAAGGAGATGGTCCGGGATTGGGAGAAGGGCAAGTCCCTTTTGCAGATCTCGGAGAAGGCGGAATTCTCCCCCATACTCA
>JACXTP010000183.1 GCA_016919625.1 Methanomassiliicoccaceae archaeon | reverse complement strand
GAGATAGGGCACCTTTTTATCGAGAGATGCCGTTCACCGTTCCGGTGAGCTATGGAGATAGAGACAGTCGCCTTGATCCTTTTGACCGTTATGGGTCTGGCCATCGCGGCCGGCCTGGTCTGGATCCTCTTGAAGGGAAAGATCAGGGTTTGAGTCTTACAGCCTTCTCAGCACCATGCTGACGGCGTTCCCTCCACCCAAGCATAGCGTGGCCAGGCCAGTGCTACGATTGCGGTCCTGCAGCGCGTATAGCAGGGTCGTGAGGACGCGCGCCCCGCTGCATCCGATCGGATGGCCCAGGGCCACAGCGCCGCCGTTCACATTGAACCGGTCGTCCAGCACCCCCAGTTCCTTTCGCACGGCCACCGACGCCGTGGCGAAGGCCTCGTTGTGCTCGAAGAGGTCCACCTGATCGATGGACATGCTCAGCCTTTTAAGCAGCTCCCTGGTCGTGGGTATGGGCGCCTCCATGATCCATTCGGGCCTCGTACCTCCGGTGTGGTAGCCCACGATCTCGGCCAGGGGGCGATGCCCGTTCTCCTCCGCCCAGCCCCTAGACGCCACCACGATCGCCGAGGCCCCGTCGCTCAGTTGTGAGGCGTTGCCCGCCGTGACCACCCCTTTCTCCCGGAATGCCGGCTTCAATTTCGCCAGCGTCTCCATGGTCGTATCCGCCCTTATCCCTTCATCGGCCTTGAACACCAAGTCGCCCTTCTTGGAATGAATGACATAGGGGACGATCTCCTTCTCGAACTTGCCGTTGAGGGTGGCGGCATGGGCCTTCATATGGCTCTCGAAGGATAGCCGGTCCGCCTGCTCCCTGGTCACGTGGAAACGTTCAGCGCAAATCTCCGCGGTGTGCCCCATATGCATGTCGTTGAAACTGTCCCACAGGCCATCATTGACCATGTGGTCTATGATCTTGTTGTCATTGAGGCGGTAGCCAAAACGGGCCTCCTTCAGTAGGTAGGGGGCCTGGTTCATGTTCTCCATGCCTCCAGCCACGACAACCTCGTGCTCGCCTGCCTTGATGGCGTTGGCGGCCAGCATGACCGCCTTCATCCCTGAGCCACAGACCTTGTTGATGGTCACGGCGCCCACCTCGTACGGGATGCCGCCGCGGACGGCGGCCTGGCGCGCCGGGTTCTGGCCTAGGGAGGCTTGCAGCACGTTGCCCATTATGCATTCGTGGACCTGGGCGGGGGTAATGCCCGCCCTTTTGATCGCCTCTCCCACCACCAGGCCGCCCAGCTCCTGCGCCGGGACGTCCTTCAAGGTGCCTCCGAACTTGCCGATGGCGGTGCGGACCGCGCTTAGTATTACCACATCGTGCATTGAAACCCACCTCTTCTGAATGCTATGCTCCGAGCAAAATCCTTGGAATATAAATTATTGTCGATGTATGACAACGACTTAAAGCGTAATGGAGCGGCCTTCGAGACCGACTCGCTTCAAAGGTTTGCTCAAATGTCTCCGGGCACAGACCGGCGGCTCATACCAACCTGGCGCGATGGTCCGAGTCTCCACCGCATATGTCGCTTGGTCCTCTCCCGCCCGTCTCCCACATCTGCGACACCTGTAACCAGCCTGCCGCCCCAACGATTGCATGCTCTTACCACAGTCAGGACAGAAGGGGTTCGAGGTCTTCTTGCGAGCTGGGGCTAAGGAGAGCACCTCGACCTTCTCCACATTGAGGGTCCTGGGCTCGGCCCTGAGCTCCCCCAGCGCCCTGATCTTGTCCCCAGGCCGTAGACCGCGCGCCACCTCGCGGAACGACTTCGAGGGCTCGTAGAACGTCATGTCCAGGGGCTTCTCCCCTCGGATCAGGGTGCGTAGGACCACGTGGCCGCCTACCAGGGTGGTCGCTTCGGACGCCACCGTGGCTTCCACCTCATAGGAGCGGTCCGGTACGAGCTCCCTCCACCTTTTGATGATGTGGTCGTCTGTGCCCTGGTTGCTCAGGAATGTGACCCATCGGTCGATGGGCTCGGAAGATATCTGCTGCATGGCGGGTGCAAGGTCGTACGGGTCGTCCCCCCTTATCCCGAAGAGGACGGGACAGGGGGTGTGCGGGGCGATGGCGCGGTGATTTGCCGTGATGTCGAAGTTGTTGAAGGTCGTGGGGTGGCATCTGTCCATCTCTTGGATCGAGTCGTCGGTGATCGTTCGCGGCTGTCCCCACCTTTCCTTGGCCCGGTAGGTTATCACCTCATAGGTGTGGTCCATGGGCCTCCAGGCCATCGCGGCCGTGGCGCCGATGACGCCTCGTCCTCCGGACATGGTGAAGGTGTGCGCCCCGATCCGATGGAGCTCCCTGTCCACCTCGTCCTTGGCGACGATTTCTCTGACCGCCCGCCAATAGAACCTTTGCGAGGGGCGATTGGATGACACGACCAGGCCAGGACTGGCATCTTCCAACACCTGGGACCATCTTTCGATCAGGGCGGAGCAGCGCCCCAAGATCGTCTGGGGGTCCACCTCGCCTTCCTCCCTGGGGTAACAGAAATAGGGTGTGCCTCGGATCTCGCCGACCGAGGTGGCCTGCCCCCGCCCATGGCCGAACCGCAGACATAATGCCGCGTTCCCCCTCGTCTTCCAAGGAACGGCGGGGTTGAGGCGGACCAGTCGGGGCAAGCCTATGAGGTCCAGGTCGCGAAGGGCATCTATGATCTCCGTGGCAAGGAACGTGGTGCACATCCATTCCTTGGAATCGGTATCATCGAAGGCGACGAACATCTCAGGTCCTGCTCAGGCTAGGATGGTATATAACCCTACCGAGCCTGGATGTTCAGGATAGAAGCTCTAGCCTCTCGACGAAGATTATGCCGGGTGATCCCTCCGCGGTCCTCCCCCATATCCTGAGCGGGTGAGGATACTCCATCTGACTGGGATAGGTGCCGCGGGGGCAGAACGCCTTCCAAGTGGTGTCATCGCTGTCTTTGATCTCCAACATCAACCCTTTGGCTCCCTCGGAACCTTTAGTGGCGGTGCAATAGACCTCAACCTCCTCACCTGGTTCCAGCTTCGAGAATTGAGCGGTGGGCTTGGCCCCGAAATCAGAGACCAGGACCAGAACGAGCACCGAGACCACGGCGAGCATGCATAGCGGGCCGAGCGGGACTGGCCTAGACATGTGAGATGGTTTTGCGCAGGGGGTCGATGGACTTTGCCATTGCATTTAGCCTCGATCGCCGCTACTAAAATATTCTATACCAAAAATTCGTTGTGGCAAGACATGAGCAGACCGGTGACAGTCCAGTACGTCGTACCGTTCTCAATCAGTTTTTTGACGGCGGGGTTGGTCATCACTGGCCTTTCCCTATATGACCTAATCGAGGAAGCCGACCTGTTCGGTCTCGGTGGCTGGTGGTTCTACCTGTTGATCATCGGCATAATAATGGCGTTGGTCGGGTTCTTCTACCTATACTCCTACCTCAACCGCGTCAAGAAGTTCAAGAAATTGATAGCTGAGAAAAGCAAGAAAGAGTTCGTCACCAACCTGGATGAGCTTGAGTACACTGCTTGGAGATTGCCGAAGAGCTATGAGGACAAGGTCGCGGAGAAAAAGAAAGAGTTTGGGGTGAAATGAGGGGGACCCCTACATTTCCGATGGAACGTCCTTTTCCGGCGCTCCTTCCTTCGTTCCCTTTATCGTCCCTTTGACCTGAACCACCTTTTCGGAAATGGCGGTCAGGTCCTTCTCGTGTAGAAGGATGTCCATCTGGATGGAGTCGCCATAATTGATGGATATTACATCGGTCATCTCGAAGATATACGAGATTATCGAATGGGAAGGGGCATCGTTCGGTAATGTCACGGTTAACGAAAGCGTCCTTCGGAACTGCTCTCCAATGACCGAAATCAATTGATCCATTCCTTCTCCTGACCTTGCGGAAACGAAGACTATGGGAGAATCAGGAAAGTGACGATGGGCCATTTCCTCTAGAAAGACTTTGACATTTTTATTTAATAATTTATCTATTTTATTAAAGATTATTATTATGTCGTTAGAAACGACCTGCGGGGTCAGGATGTTCTTGGAAGTGGATAAGCGTTCCTCGATATGTTCCAAATCGTCACCACTATCCACCACCAATAGTACAAGGTCAGAATTGAATATCTCTTCTATTGTGGTCCTGAACGATTCGATCATAAAGTGAGGCAGGTCTCTCAAGAACCCGATGGTATCCGTGATGAGGACCGATTTTGAGCCTCTCATCCTCCTCGTGGTGGTAGATAAGGTCGAGAACATCCTATCCTCGATCAGCACATCCTCACCGGTCAAAGCCCTCATCAAGGACGATTTCCCAGCATTGGTGTAACCAGCAAGGGAAACCACCGAGAAACCCCCTCGAACCCGATGCTTCCTCCTGGTCCCTGAGTCCCTCCTTATCTCCGCCAGCTCATCATCTATCGCCTTGATCCTTGACTTGACCAGGTCATAATAGACATCGATGGCGTACTCGCCCCCTCCCATGAAACCGGGGTGCTCCCCGCTCTTAGCGTTATGGATCCACTCCTTCAATAGAGGCGTTTCGTATCGCAACCTTGCCTTCTCCACCTGCAGACGCGCCTCTCGACTATTGGCCCGAGTGGAGAAAATGTCCAGGATCAACCTGACCCGATCTATGCAGACCACCTTGAACTGGCTCTCCAAATTGTAATGATGGGATGGTTTCGCCTCTCCATTCAGGATAATGGCCTCCACCGGTCTCTCTTCTTGGAGGCTCTTCAGCTCCTTCACCTTCCCCCTTCCCAAGAACGTGTTCGGGTCCGGCCTTTGTCGTTTCTGAGTCATGACATAAATGATGTCATATCCCGCTGTGTTGGCCAGTTCTTCTATCTCTTCCATATCATGATTCAAACTGAGCAGAACCGCGTTCTTTTTCGACATAGGGACTAGATCCTCAGATACAACGACACGGCATGGTCTTTCCTGCTTGATTATACCTCGTGGAATTGATAGGCGGTAACTGCAGTGGAAATGGAGGGGTGTGGGTCTGCCAACAAACAATTGCCCACCCCGACGTTTCCTGTCCAATTCGCCATCCAAGATAAAAGTCACTTATTTATTGAGGTACGCCCTACCATGAAATTCGCACCATTTCTCCACATTAAAATGCCGAATTGGAGCGTCACTATCACCTTCATCAATCATCCAAGAGGGGGGATACTATGGAAACCAGCGTGTTCGACGCGCACCTAAACCGTAAACAGATATTCAAGAAGAACAATCGAGAGATACTACGCCCCTCTTACCTACCCGACGTTCTGCCACATCGTAACGACCAGATACATTCCTTGGCTTCGGTCCTAGTGCCGGCATTGAAGGGGGAGCGACCATCCAACATCCTCATATTCGGGAAGACCGGGACCGGTAAGACCGCCTGCGTCAAGTACATCGGCAACGAGGTGAAGAAGGCCGACGGGGATAGGAACCGGGTCACGTTCATCTACATGAACTGCGAGGTGGTTGACACATCCTACGGTGTCCTGCAGAACATAGGCAATCAGTTCGTCCAGGATTTCGAGCAGCGCATACCCTTCACAGGATTGAGCATCACCCAGGTCTATACACTGCTCCGTGACAAGCTTGATGAGCAGAACCGCATCATCCTCATCGCTCTGGACGAGATAGACAAATTGGTCTACAAATCTGGGGACGACGTCCTATATCATCTTTCCAAGATCAACGACGACCTCAAGAATGCTCGAGTGTCGGTCATCGGAATATCCAACGACCTCCTCTTCACCGACCTCCTTGATCCACGGGTGAAGTCTAGATTGGAGGGAGAGAAGATGGTATTCCCACCCTATAACGCCGACCAGCTTCAGGACATATTGAAGCAGCGGGCGGCTTTGGCGTTCGATGAGCATGTGCTCGAGCCGGGCGTGATCCCACTGTGCGCTGCTTTAGCGGCTCAGGAACATGGGGATGCCCGCAAGGCGCTGGACCTGTTGCGTATATCCGGCGAGATCGCTGAGCGGGAGAACTCAGACAAGGTGGCCGACGTACATGTGTACAAGGCCAAGAACAAGATGGAGTTGGATTGCGTCTCCGAGGCGGTGCGCACCCTGCCCACCCAGTCCAAGATGGTGTTGATGTGCATCATCCTCAATGAGGAGAAGGGCGAGGAGAGGCTGACCACGGGCGAGGTCTACGAGACGTACCGCGCCATGGCCCGTCAGCTTGGCATGTCCCCCCTCACCCAGCGCCGGATCACCGACCTCATCTCCGAGCTGGACATGATGGGCATAATCCATGCCAAGGTGAAGTCCTTCGGCAGGGGGGGCCGCACCAAGGAGATCGACCTCAGTGTGCCCTTGGATGAGACCAAGAAGGTCCTGGAGGAGGACGAGGTCTTCCAAGAGCTGAAGAACTTCAAGCCGAAGAACCAGACGACACTAATCTGAACCAAGGGCTCATTTCTTTTCCTCGTCCCCATCCTTGGTCTTCCTCTCGTCCCTTTCCACCACCACTTCCTTGGGCGGGGGGTTGCGGTTCCTTTTCCGCAATGGTGCGAAGGGGTCCTTGCCCTTGCGACGGAAGTAGATCTCCAGCAAATCGACCGAGATTGGTATGATGATTATCAGGGCGATGCAGACGAAGAGGTTGGTCCAGCTGTTGGCCGGAACGCCGGGGCCATAAGGAGTGTACTGGCCACCCACCCAGAGCTTGAGGAGCCCGAACCAGGGGATCTCGACCTTGGCCAGCCCTACCACCCAGTCCCTCTCTATCGGTTCCCGGCAGATGGGCACTTGGGGGTTCTGGTCGATGAGGTCGTTGTGGTCCCCCTTCGTTATGAACCCACCATGCTCAAAGACCAGGAGGGCGCCTAGGTCGACCCTTATGAACTGGGAGCGAAATCCGACGTCGTAGAGCTCGAGCACGCCGCCCAGCCCCCACCATTGGCCATCCTGGATCCCATTATGGGACCAGAGCGATTGAGGATAGTCTGCCAGGGATGGTACGTCGAACGTACTGGTGCTTGCATTATAGACAAGTTCCACGATAGCTCGATGGATGACTGGGGTGGAGTCCTCCTGGCCATATCTAAGGTATACCACCACGTCTCCATAGTCGCCGAACTTGCGATAGTGATCATCGTAACCTTCCACATAGGTGACCACCGAACTTTGGTCCCTGACGATGACCAGGTCCCCCGTGTCGATCACGCCGATGAAGCTCCGCTCGCTGGAGTGGGCCATGCTGCCCGACTCCACCACGACCATCGGGGGCCAGACCCCGCTGTAGAGGTATAGCCCAGCAAAGATGGCCAAAAGCACGATGATGGCCGCAAGGAAGGCGAGGACCTCTTTCTTCCACCCCTTCTTCTTGTCCTCTCCACCGCTCACATTCGATGGAACCGAAGAGATACTATATATTATTGCGGTGGAGGCCACCCTAAAGGATTATTATCCCTGAGGGCATAGGTTGCCCGAGCCCATGGAACGCCCTGACAACGACACCTACTTCATGATGATGGCCGAGCTTGTGGCAACGAGGTCCACCTGTCTTCGTCGGAAGGTCGGCGCGGTCGTCGTCAAGGAGAAGCGGGTGCTTACGACCGGATACAATGGCGCTCCCCGCGGCCTTAGGCACTGCGAGGAGGTGGGCTGCGTAAGATTGACGAACAACGTCGAGTCCGGTACGCGCCACGAGCTATGCCGTGGGGTGCATGCCGAGCAGAACGCGGTCATCCAGGCGGCCTATTTCGGTGTCAGCATCAAGGACGCATCGATATACACGACCAACTTCCCTTGCGTACTCTGCACGAAGATCCTTCTGAACGCCGGTATATCAGAGATAATCTATAAGGACGAATACGAGGACGAACTTTCCAAGAGCATTTTGCAAGAGACCGATGTCTTGATACGACAATATGGTCAAAAATAAAAATATTTTTTAACAATAAAAATGCCTAGGCGCCGTGAACTTTACATGCGGCGATTCCAAAACGATAGGAGCATGATTTACCATCTGGGCAGAGAAATATTATTCCTATAGGAATTCTGAATAATCGAGCTCACCGATTGTTTATTCGGCCCTGGCGTGTCATGTCGTGGCAAATAGTTAAATAGAGAAATGAGATTCGGAGGACATCATCCGGGGAGAGGCCTGTGACTAGGGCTGATACACTTCTTAAGGTCAAAGAGGCTGAGGCAAAGGCTGCTCAGATCGTGAAGGACGCTCAAGATAAACAAAAGGCCATCGTTGCCAACGCCAGACGTGACGCCCTTGGTAGAATAAGGGACGGCGAGACAAAGATGAAGGAGGAGCGCGAAAAAGCGATCGGCGCTGAAAAAGTGAAACTGGACGCCGCTCGAAAGGAGCAGATGGCCAAAGGGAACGCCGAGGCCAACAAAGCCCTCAACACATCGGAATCCAAGATATTTGCGATCAAGTCCTACCTGAAGGAATCCTTCGAGAAGTCCCTCTGAGGTCTTAACATGCTGATGCCGGAGCAGATGAACAGGATTCTCCTAGTGGGATCGAAGGGGGACCTCAAGGCCACCATCGATCTGCTCTACAAGGTGGAGGCCGTTGATATCATCGACTTTCCATCCGAGGATAAGAATTTCAACCTCGGTTCTCCACTTCCAGAGTCTTCGGTCGCTTCCCAGAAGCTCCTCAAGCTGCGCGCCTTCGAGAAGGACATGCAATTGGACGTGGATGTCGAGCCCACAGAGACCATCGCTCCCAGCCGGGTCAAGAGCGACCTGGACAAGACCCTGGTCGAACTCGAAGGTTCCCTTGGCAAGGTGCTGCAGGAGAAGGTCAAGGCCCAAACAGAACTGGCCGAGCTCCAGAACGAGAGGAGATCCATAGAACCATTCATGAACCTGGACATCCCCTTAGAACTTTACAGGGGATATTCTAGTCTTTCCGTACTCACTGGATATGTCAAATCCGATCCATCCTCCGAGATCACATCCAAGATGCCGGAGAGCGAAGTCATCCTCTCTAGCGATAGGAAGTTCGTGGCGGTCTTTGTCCCCAAAAAGGACCTGTCCGATGCGCAGAAGATTCTACTTCAAAATGGTTTCTCGGAGGCCCCCACGCCCATCGGAAACGGTGACGCGAAACAGCGCCTGGCCACGATCGACATCGAGGTCGCGAAGAAGGAGGCAGCGCTGGAAGAATGCAACAAGGAC
The DNA here is from genome assembly GCA_016919625.1 of Methanomassiliicoccaceae archaeon. GTDB lineage: Archaea > Thermoplasmatota > Thermoplasmata > Methanomassiliicoccales > UBA472 > JACXTP01. The sequence goes on along the minus strand of JACXTP010000183.1, from coordinate 323 downwards.
CTCGAGGACCTTAGATCTAAGTATGGCGCGATGATCAGCGCCGCCGATGAGGACCTGAGCATCGAGGTCCAAGTGGCCGAGACCCCCCTGAGGCTTGGCACGTCAAAGTATGCCTTCGTGTTGGATGGTTGGGTGCCGACCTCGAAGTTAGAGCCCCTGAGAAACACCCTCGACCAGGAAATGAAAGGCAGGGTGTCATTCGATGTGTTGGAAACCATAGATCGCCATGAGAGCCACGAGCACGACACCGAGCACCTCACCCTTGTGGACTATGGTGACGTCAAGTCCGAGGTGCCGAGCAAGACCAACCCCAACAAGTATGT
>JACXTP010000182.1 GCA_016919625.1 Methanomassiliicoccaceae archaeon | reverse complement strand
TCCGCCACACACCAGGAGATCCTGGAAGAACATCAGGAAACTGAGTTCGGACAGCAAGGTGTCCAAGCTCAGCGATTGGGAGTGAGAGAACATGTCATCGAGAAAGATCCTTCAGGACACCATTGATCGTTTTCACCAAAAGGTCGAATGCGACCCCAAGCTCAGGCAGGAGCTTCTCGGCATCAAGAAATGCGTCAACATCGACCTCGGTTGCTAATCCTACCATTTCATCCTGAAGGACGCTCACATCGATCAACTCTGCGATGGAATGTTAGATGGCCCAGACATCCTCATCACTTCCGACCCTCAAACGGTGGAGGACCTCTACTCTGGCAAGATGAAGGTCATGAAGGCCTACGCCTTGCGCAAGATCCGTGTCAAAGGCTCCATGGAGGATGTGATGAGGTTGAGGAACCTGTTCTGACCGTCAAAAGGTTTTAAATAAGGCATGTCCGATAGGAGCTTTCCACATAGCGGGGTGGGGTAGCCAGGACATCCCGTCGGGCTCATAACCCGGAGACCGGTCGTTCAAATCGACCCCCCGCTACCATTTATATTTTCTTATGCCGTTGGACGTCCCATCCATGTCGTTCCTCTCCATTTCTGTTCAGGAGGCGGTCTGTCGATGCGCATAGATGTCCTCATCATCGGTGGGGGCACAACAGGAGCAGGCATCGCCCGTGACATGGCCATGCGCGGGGCTTCGGTAATGCTTTTGGAGAAGGGCGACTTCTCCGGGGGCGCCAGTGGAGGGAATCACGGCCTGCTCCACAGCGGGGCCCGTTACGTTGTCCGTGACCAGGAGTCGGCCAGGGAATGCGCGCAAGAGTGCGAGGTTCTCCGCAACATCGCCTGGCATTGCATCGAGGACCTAGGCGGTCTGTTCATCCGATTGAAGAACGATGATGGCAATTATGTCGACCGGTTCGAAGCAGGCTGCCACGACTCCAGTGTTCCCGCGGAGCGCCTGACCCGGAAGGAGGTCTTGGAATTCGAGCCGATGCTCTCTGCTCAGGTGGAGGAGGGATTCCAGGTCAGAGATGCATCCATAGACCCTTTCCAATTGGTGTTGGCGAACATACAATCCGCCCGGGCCTTGGGGGCAATCGTTCACAATCATTCTCCCGTTATCGAGATGGTCAGGGAGGAGGAAAGGATCGTCGAGGTCCGATTCAAGGACCGTCGAAATGGGCAGATTTCGACCATCAAGCCTGAGCTGGTGGTCAACGCCGCAGGCGCTTGGTCAGATGAGGTGGCCAAGATGGCTGGATGCCACGTTGATCTGTCCAAGGATTGCGGTGCCCTCCTGGTCATGAGTGGAAGATTGGTGAACACGCTGGTGAACCGGCTCCGTCCTCCATCCGACGGTGATATCGTTGTCCCCAATCGGACCAGCATGGTGATAGGGACCACCTCCAGGTCGATTCAGGACCCGCGATCCGCTAAGGTAGGGGACGATGATGTAAAGCTTTTGATGAGGGAGGCGGTCCAGATGGTACCGAAACTTGCCGAGTGCCGCCCCATCCGCGCCTATGCTAGCGTCAGACCCTTGGTGCGCAACCAGGGCGAGAGCCGTCGGGCGAGTCGTTCCTATCAAATATACGAACACACCGACGATGGGCTGGACAATTTCTTCAGCATCGTCGGAGGTAAGTTGACCACCTATCGTTCCATGGCGGAGCACCTCTCCGACCTTCTCGCAGGGGAGCTCGGGACCACCGATCCTTGCAGGACGGCGGTGGAACCATTGGTGGAAAGGGGTGAGGACATTTCGGACCTCGGCCTGCAAGCATTACCGACATTGCAGCTACAACGACGCTATGGGCAACTGCCAGAAGGCATGCGGGAAAGGGCCATGGGGACTACATCGGCCAGGTCGATTGCGTGCAGCTGTGAGCAGGTGACCCGCTTCGAGCTGGACCATTTCGCCGTCAAAGAGGACGTCATCGACCTTTCCGACCTTATGAGGCGGACCCGTGCCGGGATGGGGTACTGCCAAGGGACAGGATGCAGCATCGCCATGCTCTCCGCCCTAGGCAATAAGGGCGGCAGCCCACGCGAGGCCATGTCCCGGTTCCTTTGTGATCGACATCGGGGCATCGCCCCGGTCCTGCAGGGTGACCAGCTTCGCCAAGAGATGTTCCGCGCCGACCTGCTGAAAGGAGTATATGGGTTCTCCATCGGGGAGGAACGATGCCGATGAGGGAACTCCCTGCCATCGAGACCGAGGTCGTTGTCATAGGCCACGGTGCCACCGGGCTCTTCGCCGCGATCGAACTGGCCAGCACCGGTCATAAGGTATTGCTGGTAGGGAACGGCACGCCGAGCAGCGAGATGTCCACCGGTTGCATATCCTTCCCTGAAGAAGAGACGTGGTGGAGGGGGCTCGGATTGGACGATGGGTTGATGCAAGACGCCTCCGACAGGGTAGACCAAGGGATACAGAAGGTACTGACCGTTGGACCCTGCACCTGGGAGGGCACCTCCGAGAAGAGGATGGCGCTTGTCACGAACCTAGGCACGATCATTAGGACCAACTATGCGCCGTCCACCTCATCCAGACACGACGTCATTGCCGTTCGAGGTGCGAAGGTGGCGGCACTAGGGTTCCAGGGGAACAAGGACCTCGACCCATGCCTTTTCCATAATATGCTAAGGAGCGAGACGGGGGTGGAAGCATCATCATCTTGGACCGCCACCTTGCCGGCAGAACCTCATCGCCCTCACATCGAGATGAACCATGGGGTCAGGCATTCCCATGATGCCTTGTCAGAGGAACTCCAAGGGATCGATGCCGATCTGGTGATGCTCCCACCATTCACGCAAAGGGGAGGTCACGACAGGGCTTGGAGGGATCTTGAGGGCGTGGTGGGCAAGCGACTTTGCGAGGTCATCACCCCTCTTTCCCTACCCGGCCGCTCTCTTGTGGATTCGTTCGGGAGGGCAGCACTTGAGGCTGGAGCAAGGGACCTGAACGGAACGCACCTGGAAATGATCGATCTTAGGGATGACGATGTGATCGCCCGATGCCGATCCGGGTTGAGGCGGGTCCAGGTCCGGGCCGCGATGATGTTGTTCTGCGGCGGGAATGCGGTCGGGGGCGGTCTGGACATCCTGGGTCGTGACGTCATCGATCCTCTATCGTTCTTCGACATCAGGAAGGGTGCCGCAGGCTCATCGAATTTTGACATGGCGTCGCACTCTGGCATAGCCTGCGATTCATACTTCCGTTCGGTCAGGAAAGGAACGAGGATGGACAAGGTGCTCGTCGCTGGAGCGGCGCTGCCCGGTTTGAACTTCGCCAACGGGTACGGGCTCGGTACTTGCCTGACGACCGCCTTGGCCGCCTGCCGTGCCATCGAGGAGGCGCTCTGATGCCGGGAACGGACCGTTGCCTGAAGTGCAGCAGCTGCGTCCGCGCCTGCCCAGTGGTGGCCGAGATCGGGGAGATGACATTCCCTGGGCCCCGCACCGTTGCCGTGGACGCGCCCCGCTTCGGTCCTTCCCGCGTCGCCATTGCGGAAGTTGCCTGGCTCTGCTCCATGTGCGAGCGATGCCTAGAGGCCTGCCCTTCCCGTATAGGGCTTCCCAAGGCGATGTTGGACATGAGGGCGTCCCTCTTTCCGAACGTCAGGGTACGCCCTGGCCATGAACGGTTATTAGGCAACATCGACCTTTATGGACTGTCGATCGAACCGGTTCGAAAGGTCGGTGGGGAGACCATGCCTAAGGCCAAGATCGCTTATTTCCCTGGCTGCATCGCCTCGCAGCGCGAGGTGGAGACCATGGAATGCTCCTTGGGACTGCTGAAGGCAGCAGGAGCAGAGGTCGAGGTGCCAAGCGGGCTGGTATGCTGCGGGTCGCCCTTGGTCAAGCTCGGTGACGAACGCAGGTGCGAGCGGCTCATGGATGCTAACTTGAAGATACTGGAGAGATACGACCAGGTGGTCACCTCCTGCCCCGGTTGCACGGTCCAGTTGGTGGAAGGATATGGTCTGGAGGCCTTGCACATCACCGAGTTCCTCACCGAGGTCACCGGGACCAAAGGGATGAGGTTCAGACCTGGTTCAGAGAACATTCGCTTGGCCGTGCATCACGCCTGCCATCTGTCCCGCGGCGTGGGGCCCCACACCAAGGAAAGGACGTATGAGCTGTTATCAGAAGTGCCAGGCATCGAACTGGTATCGACCGGGGACGAGACGGTCTGCTGCGGCGCCGGCGGGTCGCTGCTCTCCGGCTACCCGGACGTGGCGGGCCGCATGGCCGCCCGCAAGGTCGATAGCGCCATCTTCTGTGGCGCAAAGATCATCACCGCCGCCTGCCCCTTCTGCGCCATGAACCTGCGCCGAACAGGAGGGATCGAGGTGATGGAGTTGACCCAGCTCATCTCCTCCAGGCTGAGATTCCCAGGGCAACACTAAAATAGCTCCAGAGAATCATTGGCTGCAGAATGAACGAGAATCATCTTTGTTGCACCTGCCTGCACCGGGAGGACCGGCCCGAGCTCGGACTGGGCGGGAAGTTGATCTATTGCCGGAAGAAGGAGATGGTGGTCAGCCCAAAGCTGAAATGCGACATCTACTCCCGCGCCACCAAACAATCAATCAAAGAGCTGGAACGCTCCATTTACGGCGTCATCCCGGAAGGAGAGAGCGAGTACTAGTGCCATTCTAGCAGCGGGTGGGCATGCCCGTTGCCGTTCGCTTTGATCTCGAAGGGGACCCATTGGTTGACCAAGGGCACGCCCCTCATATGACGCACCCTCATCATTCGGTTCAGCTCATCGTCGAAGCGCAGCTCGATGACCCCGTCCGCGATCGCCATCAGGTGATTGACGGTTTTGTCATCGTGCACACCGTCATGGATGGAGAAGATGGCCGTGCCGAACTCGTTCCTCACCCTTGAAGCGGATATCTGGAAGAACTTCAATACCACATTGGACTGGTTGTACAGGAACAAAGTCGACAGGGTATAGAAGAAGATGCGCACCGGCTTACCTTGCTCGTGCGCGATGCTTGAAACATTGAACATTATGCCTTCGATGTCGCCGGCGGAGCGTACCTCTTGGCGCGGATAGGACTTCTTCTCCTCCAAGGAACCGAGCAGACTGGTATGGTAATCGATGATGAACAGGTTCTTGCCCAGCGACTCGTCGAGCTTGATGTCGAAACCCTTCATGAGGTCTATCAGGTCCCCGGGCAACATGTCCATGGTGACGAAGATCACCGTCTCTCCCGCATCGAGATAGTCCTTTGCCAGACTAACCTCGAACTCCAGCATGCCGATGCCTGGGCTGCCGATCATGAGCACGGAACAGAGGTCCGGTAACGAGGCCTTGAGCAACATGGCATCACACTATGGGGGTGAGCGAGAGCTTACCGCCTTGGCCGCGCTCCTCTATCGCCAACGCGTTGCATTCAGTGAACGGTTCCTCACCATACAGGACGACCGTGCCCCCCAGCCGCTCCACTTTCACATGAAGGTTGGCCAGATCGTTCAACTTGCGGACCGAATGGGAGGAGGGCGAGGTGATGGCCACGCACACCCCTTTCTGCCGCTTCATCATCCCCACATGATCGGTGAGTTGGTCCATGACGTTCGGACCATAGGTGGATTCCAGGGTGTCGAACCCCAGTATTGATAGGAATGGAGCCTCGGTCCCGCTCAGGCTGTAGGAAAGGTTCTTCCATTTGAGGTCCGCCCCTGCGTCGGTGCCCTCGACAGCTATTATGTACGGGGCCGAGACCTCTACTTGAGAGGCGACCTCGGGAATGCGCACGAAGCGCTCGAACTGGTCCTTGGTCAGGGAGGACGACATCTGGGCGCGCATCGCTTCAGCGCCGGCCTTGCGCAAGGGCACCCAAACCACACCTCGCCCCAAGGCCACGAAGTTGGCCACCAGCGACTGTTCCAGCATGCCACCTACCGAAGACGGTACGCTTTGGCCCAGCTCCACCAGAACGGTGCTGCCCCGAGGCAGACCGCCTGCAATGACCCGGTCCAGGTCCGTAATGCCGGAGGAGACCCTGCCGTCATTGTCCGGGACCGCTCTCCAGCCGTTCATGGCCGGGGCATGCTGGTCCGCGCCGTAGGCGAAGGTCTGTATCCTTCCTCCTTTCAAAGTGAATAGGTATTTCGGTTGGGCGATCTCGCAACCCCTCATCTTGAGGAGGTCGATCTCCCTGACACGGCGACGGTTGAACTCGCCGCGAGAGACAATGACCACGCCATCGCCCAGGTAATCTAAGCCCTGGTCGCTGTTCTCCAGCACATAAAGCAAATTAGCGCCCTTGCCTTCCACAAGGTCCCTCTGCAGGGCGGAGATGAGATTGGCATAGGTGAGCCCGTAACGGTCCGCCAGGGCATCGATGCTATCGATGACCACCAATAATCGACCTTCGCTGCCTTCCACCAATTTGTAGAGGTCCTCCAGATCCCCCAAGTCCTTGCCGATGGAGATGGTCATGACCTTCTTCTGCGGGGTCGATGGTTGCGCCCCAAGTCCTTTCAGCCTCGAAAGTCCGGACCGGTTCCCATTGTTCCCGCCCTTGATCGCTCCACCCACTAGCTTCTGCTCCAGCCAGGGGAAGTGGTTCAACAGGGCATGGTCGGAGACGCGAGTGGAGAAGTAGTAGCCCCGTTCCGTCGCTGCCAGGTCCTCGATGACCTGCAGGGCGAAGGTGGTCTTTCCTGCCCCAGCGTTACCCCTGATGATAAGTGAATGACCGCCTGGCGCCGTGAAGAAATGGTGCACCTCAGCAGGTATTCTCAATTTAGGGGCGGGGTCCATTTGCTTACCTTCTCCCAATGATTCCTCACCCCCTTATCTATTCAACAACCTTTTGTAGCAATTATCAAAACGGGGACTTAGCTCCTGTCTGGAATGCAATATCCTATGAAAGGTTTATATCAAAAAATCGGGATGTTGAAAGGGAAGGGGATGCTATGAAGGCCGTCATTCTGGCAGCAGGGGAAGGGACAAGATTGAGACCGTTCACGAACAGCCGCCCCAAGGTGATGCTGCCCATCGGTAACCGCCCCATCCTCGAGTATGTCGTCCATGCACTGGTAGCTAACGGCGTGCGCGACCTCATCCTTGTGGTCGGTTACAAGAAGGAGCGCATCATGTCATATTTCGGGGACGGTTCCAGATTCGGGGCCAACATCAGCTACATAGTACAGGACCGCCAGCTCGGCACCGCCCACGCCCTGACCTTTGTCAAGGACCTGGTGGACGACCGGTTCCTCGTGCTCTCGGGCGACAACGTCATCGACAAAGAGATGGTTTCCACCCTGCTTTCATTGGGCGAGGGCAACTCGGTCCTGGTCACGGAGAGCAATGAGCCCTCCAAGTATGGCGTGGTGCTGCTCAAGGACGATCGTGTGGTAGCTATCGAGGAAAAGCCCCGGGACCGCATCGGCAACATCATAAACACCGGGCTATACAGTTTCGAACCAGACATCATCCCCATCATGGAGGCTGGTGTAAAGATCGGTAATTATGGCATCACCCAGGTATTAAGCGCTCACTTGCCGGACATGAGACTACGGGCAGCTCTGGCCAAAGGGGAATGGGACGATGCTGTATATCCTTGGGACCTGGTGCGCCTCAACGAGATAGTGCTGGAGAGCCATGGCCAAGCCATCTCCGGGACGATCGAACCAGGGGTCACCATAAAAGGGTCCGTGCAGATCGGCAAAGGCACACGCGTCCGCTCGGGAACGTACATCGAGGGACCGGTCATCATCGGCGAAGGCTGCGACATCGGCCCTTCTAGCTGTTTATTCCCTTCAACCAGCATCGGTGACGGCGTCTCCATCGAGCCCTTCGTGGCCATCAAGAACTGCGTCATCATGAACAACATAGTCATTGGCGCGCATTCCCATCTCTGCCAGTCCGTTGTGGATGACAATGTGCGGCTGGGTCCCGGCTTCTCATGCTATTGTGGCACCGCGTACGTGCGCATGGACGACGGATTCCACAACGTGCCTAAGATAGGCTGCATGATCGGGGACGAGAGCACCACCGGGGCGAGGGTGGTAATTTCACCTGGTTGCATAATTGGCCAAGGGTGTCGCATCGGAGATGGAGCCAAGGTCTCAACGAACGTGGAGAACAGGAGCACAGTGATCTGAGATGTGCGGCATCATCGGATACACCGGCCAGAGGGAAGCCTCCGAGGTCATCCTAGAGGCCCTTCGACGCCTGGAGTACCGCGGTTACGATTCCGCTGGCATAGTGATCATGAACCCTGAGCTCACGCTGCATAAGCGCAAGGGCGAGCTTGCCGAAATGCAGAGGACCCTCCCCCAGATAAACGGGCATGTGGGCATCGGGCACACCCGCTGGGCCACCTGTGGCAAGCCATCCAATGAGAACGCCCACCCATTCCTGGATTGTCATGGACGCATCGCCCTGGTGCACAACGGCATCATCGAGAACTATATGGCCTTGAAGGAAAAGCTGCAGAACGAAGGTCACGTCTTCACCTCGCAGACCGACACCGAGGTAATCGTCCATCTCATCGAGAAGCATGACAAGGGCGACCTGCACCAGGCGGTGCGGGCGGCCGTGGCGGAGATAAAAGGCACCTATGCCATCGCATGCATCGAGAAGGGATCTGGGCAAATTATCGCCGCCAGGAAGGAGAACCCCCTCGTGCTGGGCCTTGGCATCGACGAGAACTTCGTCGCCTCTGACGTCACCGCTATCCTAAGCTATACGAATCGGGTCAAGTACGTCATGGACGGGGAGACGGTGGTGATAACCCCTGAGAAGGTCACCATCTATGGCCCGGACGGGGAGATGGTGGAGCGTTCATCCCAGACGGTGACCTGGAGCGCAGAGGACGCCCAGAAGGGCGGTTTCCCGCACTTCATGCTCAAGGAGATATTCGAGGAGCCCCAGGCCATACACAATTCGCTGCTAGGCGCCCTAGACGTCATCGAGAACGGCGAGATCCTGCCGAACGTGCAATTCGGTTCCATAAAGATCATCGCCTGCGGTACCTCCTACCATGCCGCCATGGTGGGCAAGTACGCCCTGGAGGAATTGGCCAAGATACCGGTCACAGTGGAGCTGGCCTCCGAATACCGTTATTCACCCGGGGCCAAGGAGTTCCCCTTGGTGGTGCTGATATCCCAGAGCGGGGAGACCGCCGACACCCTGGCTGCCGCTCGGGAGGCGAAGCGCCGGGGTTGCAAGACCTTAGGGATCACGAACGTGATCGGTTCCACTATCACTCGCGAGGTGGACGAGGTGTTCTACACCCGGGCTGGACCGGAGATCGGCGTGGCCGCCACCAAGACCTACCTCACGCAGCTCATCGCGCTCTATATCATTGCCATCCGTATCGGATACGCGAGGCGCAACCTCAGCCACGACGCCATGTGGAACGAGCTCTCCAAGCTGCGGGCCATGCCCGGTGCGGTGCAAAGCGTGCTGGACAAGGCCTTCGATGTAGAGGCGGCGGTGGATATGTTGGTCCCCGCCCGGGACGTCTTCTACATAGGGCGCAACATCAACTATCCTACCATGCTCGAGGGCGCCCTGAAATTGAAGGAGATATCCTACATCCATGCCGAGGGCTTTGCCGCGGGCGAGCTGAAGCATGGCCCCCTCGCGCTTTTGGACAGCACCACGCCGGTGGTGGCCGTCGCCTTGACCAAGGATCACACATACGACAAAATGATGGCCAACATATCCGAGGTGGCGGCCCGGGACAGCCCGGTTCTAGCCATCGGCTGCGAGGATGACAAGGAGCTGCCCCAAGTGGCCGATCTGGTCCTGAGGGTTCCTTGCGTCGACCCGCTGTACTCACCGGTGGTGGTGACGGTGGTGCTGCAGCTCATTGCGTACTATGTCGCTCTTAAAAGAGGTTGTTCCATCGACAAGCCCAAGAACCTGGCCAAAAGCGTTACGGTGGAGTGATCAGGCCAGGCGTTCCGGGCAGATGTCCCGGCGCGAGCAGGATTGGCATTTACCTGGCCGATTGTGATTGCGATGGGCCTCGCCCTCCTCCAGCGTGCGGTGCATCTCCTCGACCTTCGTCAAAACGATCTGGCGCAGGTTCTCGTCGAACTCCACATCGAACTCCGCCTCGGAATATTTCAACACACCACGGTTGACCTTCTTGCCAGTGTGGTCCTCCAATAACAAACAATAGGCCGCTACCTGCACGATGTGCGAGAAAAGCGGCCCCTTGGGGGTGCGCCCGCTCTTCATCTCCACGGGGACCAGCTCCCCACCCTCTTGCAGCACGTAGTCCGGCTTACCGCTCAGGCCGTAACGCTCGGAACGGTAGATCGGCGCCTCATCGTTGCCAACATAGAGAACGTTGCCCTTGAGATGCATCTCTTGACGTTTGATCTCCGCCTTGCGTTGCGCCGACAGAGACCAGTATAGGACGATCCCTGTGCCTATCAGCCAGATAAGGGCGAGAATGAGCATTATGTTGGAAATTTGGGTAGGGACGTCCAGGACGATGATGAGGTTGAGTACGACGAAAAGGAGCACAACTCCCGCCACCGCCGCCGCCCGTTCCTTGCGAAGTTCCTTGGCATGCTCCCCCCTTCCCGAGCGGTAGACGAGATAGAGGATGAGCGATATCCAGAGCACTGAGGGGATGGCGCTCAACCAGATGGACTCCTGAGCTAGGGTCTGATTGACGATAAGTATGGCCACCAATGCCAGCATCGTGGCCACCAATGAGAACCAAAGCACCGCCCTTTCCCAGGACATCACCCTCTTCTCAGAATCTATCACCTGCTGCAGATTATTGGACAGGTCTCCGTGTCGTCGCTCCCCCTCCTCCAATCGCTCCGATGTGGTGTCCTGGCTCCGGCTCAGCCACCAGCTCAATGGGCAATAGCTGAAACGCTCCAGCTCGCTGGCCGAGAGGATCTCGGAAGCCATGCCTTAGGAATGCCCTGACCCTTATAATACGGTTCTCGGCCGGTTATCAGCTCACTGCATGTAGTCGCAGCAGTGCTCCACCAGCGTCGAGTCCATGATGAAGATGCCCTCAGGGATCTCCACCTCTTCCAGGTAACCGAACCAATAGACGACCAGACCTTGGCCGAAGAGCTCCAGGTAAGGGGCCAATTGCTTCTTGAGGTTCTTGTTGACCTCAACCTTGTCCCCGAAGGTGGCCTTGGACTCGATCCAGTTGACCTCCCAACCGTTGACGGTGATAGGCTTATCGAAGAGGCAGTCCGGGGTCTTTTGGAACTCGCCACGGAGGTCCTTCTCTGTCCTGAAGGTGATGTTGTTCTCCGCTAGCCAGCCCTGCAGCATGGCCTCACCCCATATGCCCCTCTTGCATTGCACCTCGTTGGCCCAGGGCGAGTAGACGTAGTCGGCAGCGGTGATCTCCTCGATCTCCTTTCGCATCCTCCGGTCAGGGATGATCTCCGGATTGCGGACGAAGCTCCAAAACTGCTTACGGGATTTCCCTATCTCCTTGAAAATGAGGAGCGC
>JACXTP010000181.1 GCA_016919625.1 Methanomassiliicoccaceae archaeon | reverse complement strand
GCCAAGGCCAAGGGCATGTCCGTTGGTCTGGTCGCCACCTCCACCATCCAGCATGCCACCCCGGCCGGCTTTAGCGCCCACTGGCCTGACCGCGGCAACTACAATGAGATCGCAGAGCAGCAGGTCTACCTGGACATCGACGTGGTGTTCGGTGGCGGCTCGAAGTACCTCGTCCCTACCACTGATGGTGGGGCCCGTACTGACGGCGAGAACCTGATCGACGTCCTTGAGGGACGTGGTTATGCCTACGTCGACACCCGCAGCGAAATGATGGCCCTGAACCCGACCACCAAGAAGGTCTGGGGGCTATTCGCCGCTGACGCCATGGCCCACGACTTCGACCGCCAACAGCTTGCCAAGTTCCAGGAGGAGCCTTCGCTGGCCGAGATGACCCAGGCGGCCATCTCCATCCTCAGCAAGAACCCCCGCGGATTCATACTCATGGTCGAGGGCAGTCAGGTCGACTGGTCCTCCCATGCCAATGACCCCATCGGCGTGATCAGCGAGGTCCTATCCTTCGATGCCGCCGTCGAGGTCGCCCTAAAATACGCCAAGCACGACCGCAAGACCATGGTGCTGGGCATGACCGACCACGGCAACGCCGGGATGAGCATCGGTAACAAGAACAGTGATGCCACCTATTCCAAGACCAGCCTGGACGCGCTGCTCAAGCCCCTGATGGGCGCCAAGCTAACCGGCTATGGCATGGCCGAGGTACTGTCCCCCGCCATGACCGACGCTGAGATCCGTGCCGCCGTGGCCGAATACTACGGCATCACCGACCTCACAGATGCCGAGGTCAACACCATCCGCACCAAGTACAGCCCTGGCAGCATGGACTATGTCCTTGGTCCAATGCTGAGCGCGAGGAGCATCATCGGCTGGACCACCAGCGGCCACACCGGCGAGGATGTCACGTTGTACTCCTATGGTCCGAACCGTCCGGTCGGCCTGCTCGAGAACACCGATATCGCCCACGTCATCGAGGCCTCTCTAGGTCTTAACCTGGAGCGGACCACCGATCGCACCTTCATGGAGGCCAACGCCGCCTTCGCCGCCGTCGGTGCCACCGTGAAGATCGATTCCACCGACCCGAACAACAAGGTGCTGGTGGTCGAGAAGACCGGGAAGCCTACCATGTACCTGCCCCTGAGCAAGGACATCGCCGAGATCAATGGCAAGGTATACAACCTAAATGGGGTCACCATCACCTCCCCCAAGAGTGGGAAGACCTACGTCAGTCAGGACGCGGTTATCCTCTTCAGCGGCAGCGGCATGTGGTGCGGCCCTCAGGGCTATGGTAGCTTCGGGACCGAAATGGCGAACGCGTGAATCAAACCCCTTATCCTCCTTTTTTTTTGTAAAGTGAACCCATTGATAAATGGCTATATATCAAATCAATCCAATCATCAATCATGTCCGAACGGAAGAGGCCCATCGGGGTCATGATCGTGGGGGTCCTGTTCTTTTTGGCAGGGTTGTTTTTCATTCTTGCCGGGGCGGTCGGCTTAGGAAATGAGGATTCTGTGGTAATGGCGGCCGGTGGGGTCTCTCTCATCATCGGATTATTCTATATTCTGTTGGCGTTCGGCTGCTTCAAGGGATGGGGCTGGGTCTGGACCTTGGCTGTGGTGTTCACCATCCTCGGCATACTTGTCACACTGTGGGGCGCCTTTAGCAACGGCTTTGACATGGACGCGCTCTGGGCCGGTCTGATCGGGATAATCATCCCGCTCATCATCCTTCTGTACCTGTTCTCCCATAAAGTGAAGGTCTGGTTCGGGAAGGAGTGAGCCTATCGGCCCATCAAACCATTTCCTTCCACCCATTTTACACATGGCCAGCGGTCGGCGGCACAATGGATTTATCTAGAGCCCATCACATGCAGGGGCATGGAGCGGAGCAGACCGCTAGGCATCACTCTGATAGCATTGTTCCTGGTCATCATAGGTATGGTGGCCTTTCTGGCCGCGGCGGGCATGGCGGTACTGGCCTCCATGTCCCTAGAGCAGTTTTTGGAGATGATCGAGGGCGAGCCGTCCGATTGGTTCATCGATAACTATGCGCTGGTGTTCGGCACCATCGGCTCGGTGTTCGTACTTCAGGGCATTGTCGCCCTACTGCTCGCCTATGGCTTCTGGAAGGGAAGGCCTTGGGCATGGGTAGTAGGCATGCTTTTGGCATTGGTCTCCATAATCATCGCCTTCCTCCAACCCTGGGCCATCGGGTTCAGCGACCCTGCCTGGGTGTCCCAGCTTATCTGGGCCCTCATCTGGCCTTGGATAATAATAATATACCTGACCCGACCCAAGATCAAGAGATATTTCGGAAGGGCCGTAGACTGACCGACAAGGATCACGCCTTAGATGGCGGGTCCGTCATAGCTTTCTTCAGGACCTCGGTGAGCTTCTCCTCCGTGGGCACTCCGCCGAAGAGGGCCAGCATCTCGTTGATGAACAACGCTGGCGTTATGGCCGAACCATACTTCTGGAACATAGGCCTGATGGGGGCCATGTAGGCGTACTGCATGCTCATCAGGGCGTCGGTCACCGTCACCAGCTCCAGGTCCGCCTCCCAGTTGTTTTTGGCCAGGACATCCTTGATCAGGTCGGCGTAGCGTCTGTCATACTGGGCGAACTTGGGGTCGCAACAGGCGAAGGAAAGGATGGTGACCTTCAACTTATTTGCCATAGAGCACCTCACCGACCATGCGGATCCTCTCTATCCCATAGATGTCCGTGTCGAAGAGGGGCACCTCCCTCTTGATCTGGTCTGGGAATCGTGTCTCGATCTCCTCGAGATATCTCTCCTGGGTGGCGCGTCTCCTCTCCAGGAACCAATTGCCCTTGAGCACGTCCTTCGGGATGACCTCGTTTATGATCATTGCCGGGACGTTGATTCCAAACCCCTTCAGATCGGTGATGGCCCTGGCGGTCTCCTCAATGGGGAGGCGTTCGGGCAAAAGGACAATGTTGAACGCAGAGATGCTCTCGTCGCTCAGGCCCCGGACCGCCTTATCGTACCGCTCCTTCTCGACCTTGAGATCGTCGACCATCTTCTCATCGTAGACGAAGCCCAGCGCCTCCGACAGCTCCCTGCGGTTCTTTATCTGGTTGGTCATGTAGCTGGACCAATCGAAGGGCATGGAGAGCTCCCTGAGGGTGTGGCCGGTCGGGGCGGTGTCGAACACCACCTTGTCATGAGTGGTGTCCTCGAAGAAGGATACGAACTGGTCGAAGGCGGCGATCTCCTCGGTGCATGGAGTGCTCAATAGCTCGCTCCCGAAGAGGGTGGCGAACCCAGACAGGGTGCCCTCCAACCTGGTCTGGAACATCCCCATCGCCTTCTTGGGGTTGATGTTAAGTCCGCAAAGGTTCCTGGCCGTGCCTATCTTGGTGACCTCGGTCTCGCTGATGCGCTGCTCATAGATCGCCGATAGACTTACCGTCGGGTCCGTGGCCACGATCAAGGTGCTGTATCCATGGTCCCCCAACCAGGTAGCTGCCGTCGCCGCCATGGTGGTCTTCCCGACCCCGCCTTTGCCACCGAAGAAAAGGAACTTCCGATCCTCAAGGATCTTGCGCAAACCGTCTTGGCTCATCGTCCCATAGAATGTAGACAACCTCAGATAATGATATCCCTTCACTGGGAGCGTTCAACAATTGGGTCTCTGAAATCGCTCACCAATATTATCCAGTCCATTCACCCCTGAGTTGCTGGGCCACTATAAAAACGATAATTCATCCTCATGAAATTAATTAATATCCATTCGTCTTAATATGTCCTCAAGGTGTTAAATTGGGAGTGAAATTCGTTGATGCGACAGAGGAGCAGAAGTTCGCCAAGTTGAGGAAATTCAACATCGGGGCCGGATTTCTGCACCTGTTCCAAGCCATTTTGATGCTAGTTATTGCAAATTACGCGGTGACCATGACGTTCACGACATCCTTCCTGGATGCCGCGAACGGGTATCCGCCCACCATACCGTCCGTGCCCACCGAACTTTTCACAGTGGCCGTAGGACCCATGGTGGCCTTGTTCCTGTTGCTGTCGGCGATAGCGCACCTCAGCGTGTCGACATACGGTTATAACTGGTATGTGAAGAATCTGAAGATGGGAATCAACAAGGCCAGGTGGTTCGAGTACGCCCTCTCCTCCTCGATCATGTTAGTGGTGATCGCATGGCTCGTCGGCATGTTCGATTTCGTGTCGATCTTGCTCCTGTTCTGCCTCAACGCCTGCATGAACCTGTTCGGATACATGATGGAGCTTCACAACCAGACCACCAAGAAGACCGATTGGACCGCCTTCAACTTCGGCTGCTTCGCCGGTTTGATCCCGTGGGTGGCCCTCTTGATGTATTTCTTCGGAGTTTCTGGTGGGAGTCCGCCTACGTTCGTCTACGGCATCTTCGCGTCGATCATCATCTGCTTCAACGTCTTCCCAGTGATCATGGTGCTCCAATATAAGAAGGTGGGAAAGTTCAAGGACTATCTCTACGGCGAATATTGGTACATCATCCTGAGCCTGGTGGCAAAAACGTTGTTGGCCTGGCAGGTGTTCTCTGGGACCTTGGTGGGTTGAGAGACAACCAGGCAAACCCTTTCATTCTTCCTCTTTTTTCCATCTTCTCAAGATAGTATCGGGTATCGATCGACATGGCCGAAGGTCTTGAGCCGCTTCTCGTCCAGGTACGATATGGTCCCATGCCCGCCACAGATGAGGCAAGGCCGCTCCCGGTCGGGCGAGGACAGCATCCTTGCCAGATCGATTAGGACCTTTCTCTCTTCGTCGGCCCGGTCACTATCTACGTTCACGCTGGTCATCAGGTTCTTGGCCAGCAGATTGAAGCGGGAACGTTCTTCGCTTATGCTCTTGAGGTCTATCAGGCTATCCCCCGTGAAAAGCAACCCCTCCCTTTCGGCAACGAAGAACACCTGGCCATGAAGGTGTCCTCCCAGTCCATTGAGCACCTTGAGCTTTACATCACCGATCTGGACATGGCCGATGACATCGAGGCCCATCACCTCCCCTCTTGGGGTCAGGTCATACAGCACCATGTCCTCTGGAGGTTTGAACGCTGAGAAAAGATTGATCAATTTGGTATAGACCGCCTCCAGCACCGAGCTCTCCGACATCGAGCCATAGGCACGGTTGGCGGCCTGGACGATCTCCGCTGTGCCCGGATGGACGTGGGCCACCGCCGGGAGGGACCAGGCTCCACCGGAGTGGTCGGCATCGGCGTGTGTGATGTAAACACCCTTCAACTTTGTGAGGTCGGACATGCCATGGTGGGCCAGCATGACCTTGACATCGTCCTTGTAGATGCCATAGCCGGTGTCGATGAGCACAAAGCCTTCCCGGTCCCGAAGGGCGTAGATATTGCCACCGCAAGGGGGTTGGAAGCAGAACAAGGACACATCCTCCGTCACCTGCACCACCTGCACGTCCGCATAGAATCCAAGACCCGTCGTCGCCTTGAGGGTGCGGCCGGTCTCGAGCACGCTCCCAAAGACCGCCTTAGGCTCCATGTCCAGATTGGTCAGCTCCTGGACGATGTGGTTGATGTCGGAGAGAAGCTTCATGAGGAACTGGTCCTCCTGTTCGCCGATTATCTGGCGCAGCTCCTGGGCGAACCGGATGTAGAAGACCGTATCGTCCAAGCGCTTTCCGGTTAGGTCATACTCTAGGATCTCCAAAGGGTAGCGCGACCTAAGCCTCTCCAAAAGCCCATCCAGCTTGGACACGTCATCGATGGTGAGCGAGACGGTGACCTGATCGGGGTTCTTGCTCTGGTCATCGAAATCGAGGAAGGCGATGTTGCAATGCGCCTCGGTGGTGAAGTGCAGGAACTCGAAGAGCGCGCCTGCACGATGAGGCAATACCACCTTGAACTTCAGGAAACCAAGTTTCGTCAGAGAGGTCTGAAGGTATCCGATGGCTTTCAGCTCCCTCTCGATGGCCTCATATTCGGAGGCTTCGCAAGTGACCTCGAAGAAGACCACATAGGGGTCGATGCGTCGATCGTAATGGATGCGCTCGATGTTGCCTTGGTAACGCTTCACTATCTCCGCCGCCGTGTGCAAAGCCCCGGGCTCGTCTGGCATCCTGGCGATGAAGTAGTATTTCTGGGCGCTCATCCCGCCTGCCATTCCTTAGCCCGAACAAATACTTTCCCGGGCCAAGTCCAATAATTTCCCAGACCGTTTGCCGGTTCTATGTGTCGCTGGCCATATTCGCGGAACCCGAATGGAGAAAGAAATCTTGGCCATCGTCTATGATGGCCGCTCACCGCACCTTCGCTCCTTGCTCTAACCCTTCTTGCTCTCAGCGTACTTGACGGCGATCTTGCATGAGTTCAGCATGCACGGCTCAGCATAGTAGCCCT
The DNA here is from genome assembly GCA_016919625.1 of Methanomassiliicoccaceae archaeon. GTDB lineage: Archaea > Thermoplasmatota > Thermoplasmata > Methanomassiliicoccales > UBA472 > JACXTP01. Next base: position 8,022 of record JACXTP010000181.1, on the reverse strand, counting down.
TCATGTTCCTCATCTCCTCGTACATCTGCTCCGGAGAACGTCCCTTTAGGTCATCCACGTCCCTGATACCCAATCGGTACAGACCTTCAGCGGCGTTCTCCCCGACGCCAGGGATCTTGTGCAACCTTGCGATCACGACCGCCTTGTCCTCATCGTTCAAAGAACTCACCCGGGATGCCAAGCGGAACCCGCACTAGATAATCCTGTCGTCAATCCTCACGGTCGGACGTGGATCATGCTCATGGCCCGGGATAGGAAGTCGCGCATCACCGAACCGGTGTCCATCCAGCTCAGCCGTTCCATGGCCAGGTAGGCGAAGGTGAAGGCGAAGTAGGGCACCAGATAGTACCAGGGGAACCAACCCAGCAGCATCATCGCCACCAATGCCACATCGCTGAGGGGGCGATAGAGCATCACCCAGCGCACCATCTTTGGAGCCTGCGCCTTCTGGGCCAGGCCATCCACTACCTCGTCCAGGAAACCGGCGAGGATGAAGATCACCAAGGGGGCCAGCAGGACCACCGGGTCCGTGACGGGCCACAGGACCAGCAACGTGAGGGCAGCGATCAAGGTACCTGCCAGGAATGCGCGGTTGTCTATCTTTCGGGCAAGGACCAAGCTGAGGATCATTGCCCCATAGAAGGCGGTGGAGAATGGCGAGTCAAGGGCCATCAGACCGCCCATGGTGATACCAGCAACGATCGCAATCACGTTGGCCAATTTCCTGGAGTACCTTTCCTCGTCGTATGCCTGATCTATGAACTTGATGGCCGCGCCCAGGAAGGCGTAGAGGATAACGATGATGTAGATGGGCAAAGAAAAGGTGAGGTCCATGTTATACCAACGTAGTAAGCCTTATCCGGCCTTGGATAATCGATTAGATTCCCAACACTTCTTCCCATGTACTTAATGTTTGCTGATGCGCAAAATGACTGGTCACGCTCTCCCGGACACATCTGGCCGAAGGACTGAGTAACAAAAATGATAACGGTTGACCGGGACGTCAACGGGAAACAGTGTTTGATATATCCCAACGTCGAATTCATCGACATGACCCCACGGGGACGCACTCTGACGATGGTCTCAGCATTTGCCTTGGTGGCCATGCTGTCGATGGCCAGCCTCTATCTTATCTGGCAACCCTCTGATACCGAACTACCAAGCGGCGACCTTCCTGCATTCCAGACCGAGCAGCAGCTCAAGGCCTATGTGAACGACCATGGCAACGGTCAGGGACGGTCCATGTATGACAGTATGGAGACGGCGGCTGGGGGAGCATCCAATGGAGACAACTACCATTCAAAGACCAACGTCCAGGTGGCTGGGGTGGATGAGTATGACACGGTCAAGACCGACGGGACATACCTTTACATCGTCTCGGCCGACCGGGTGAGCATCGTCAAAGCCTACCCAGTCGAGGAGATGGCCAACGTATCAAGCGTTCTGGCACAGGACCTCCTCGGCGATAATGGCACATACATCTACCTCATCGGGGCCTACTTGCTCGGGGACGACCTCATCATCATCGCCCAGGTCTACGAGGGCTACGGCCCGATCGTCATGGAGGCCATGGACATATGGCCGGGGATGATGGGCGTCCGCACGGCCGTCTTCGTGATGGACGTTAGTGATAGGGCGGACCCGGTCCTGTCCCAAAGCTATGCCATATCCGGATATCATCTGACCTCTAGACTCATCGACGACAAGCTGTTCATCATCACGGACCAGTCCATCTGGTACGGTCAGAAGGACGAGGTCCCCATGGCATGGGACCAGGGCGTGGCCAAGACGCTTGCACCTCAGGACATCCGCTTCGACCCCAATGCCAGCTATGTAGGGTCATACACCAACATACTTGGCATCGACATCGATGACGCCGTGAGCAACGCCACCGCAGTGCTGACCAGCTATACCAGCGTCATATATGTGTCTGGGACCGACATCTACCTGACCTACGTGGACTGGTCGAACACCTTTGCATGGGTGACCACGGAGGACGGCACCGTCACAGCCACCGCTGAAGAGCCGACCGTGCCCATGACCACTATCTACCGTTTGGAGATGAAAGGGACCAGCGCCATACCGATGGCCCGGGGCGAGGTGGAGGGATTCCTGCTTAACCAGTTCTCCATGGACGCCCAGGGGGACGTGCTCCGTCTGGCCACCACCAACGGGTGGCAGGACCAAGAGAGCACGGTCTATACCCTGGACAACGAACTCAATATATTGGACAGCCTGGGCGGACTGGGGAAGAACGAGAGCATTCAGTCGGCTCGGTTCCTCGGCGACATCCTGTACCTGGTCACCTTCGAACGGGTGGACCCATTGTTCGTGATCGACCTAACCGACCCGGCGGACATCAAGCTCCTCGGAGAACTGGTCCTGCCAGGGTTCTCCTCCTACCTGCACCCCATCGGCGACGGCCTGCTCCTAGGTGTGGGCATGGAGAACTCCACCCTAAAGTTGTCCATATTCGACGTGAGCGACCCCCTGAACCCGGTGGAGGTGCAGAGCTATCGGGCGGAGGGCTGGGCATACTCTGACGCCCAGTGGGACCACAAGGCGGTGCTGTTCGACGACCGTCTAGGCCTGTTCGTGGTGCCAGTGCACTCCTACGACCCGTCCAACTGGACGATGGAACAGTCCACCTACGTGTTCGAGGTGTCGGTCTCCGGTATCGGTCTGAAGGGCGTCCTCAGCAACGGAGAGATGGAGAGCGCCTCCCGGTCCGTGGTGATCGAGGACAGCCTCTACACCATATCGCAGAACGTCTTGGCCGCCTGGTCGCTGCCAGACCTGGTTGCACAGGGTACCTTGATCTTCGACGACCTGTACCTTGATTGGTATCATTACGGTGTGCTTCCTGTCGAGGATGGCACGGCCCCCGAAGGCTCGGATGTCAAGGCACGGTGAGGCTGGGAGGGGCGATGAAAGGGATTAATCTTGGAGAACCACCTATCGTCCTTGGAGAGAAGAAGTTGCGAGTGGAATTGGACAAGAAGGCACTCTTCGCACTGGCCTCCGATACCCGACTGGAGATCCTGAAGGCCCTTCAGTCCGAGCGCCGTACCGTTTCGCAGTTGGCCGAGACCCTGGGGGTGGACAAGGCGGCGGTCTACCGTCACCTCAAGAAACTGGAGGATGGTGATTTCGTCAAGCGCGAGGACGACCACGGCTTCGTCTACTACCGTCTTAGCTGGAAGGCTAGGGATATTATCTCCCCTGGGGAGAACACCCGCATCATCGTTCTGATATCCGCCTCGGTCGCGCTCCTCATGGTGGCGGCCTTGATCCTCTTTGCCATGTCCAGTTCGGGGGACGCCCCTAACTTTGTACCGCAGGAGGCAGATAACCAATACGGTGGCACCGATGGCCAAGACCCCCTATCTGGTGGAACGGATGGCGCCTCCTCATTGTCATGGCTGGCCCTGGGACTGGTCGGGCTGACGGCGATAATGCTCCTCACCTGGGCGGCATTGACCGCCTGGAGGCCAAAGCAGGCGGACCCTCGGCCGGACGGCCTCCTCGATCAACATGGGCCAGTCCTTGATGATTGAGGGCCAGGTTAATTTCGCTCTCCCCCTCCTCTTTCTTTTATAAGCATAACCAAATAAATCGTCGTGAAATGGAAGAGCCACCGCGCCATCACCCGCGAGGTCTGCGCCGCCCTGGGCGTGGAGGACCATTACTGCGAGCTCATGTTGGCGGGGGCGGTAGAGCCGGACCGGCATCATGAGGTGCGCAGGGACAAAAGTGGGCTGCTGCGTCGGGTACGACATCACGGCTCCCCCGACCGGGTCATATTGATGTTCATATGGAAGGCGAGGAAGGCCTACCTGGAAGGCGATCTTGAGGAAGCCAGCCGGGACATGGGTCGAGCCCTTCATTATATCCAGGACCGTTCGGTGGCGAAAGGGTGGCGGGGGCGCGCCCATGACCGGAGGGAGGCGGCGGTGGCAGCCCGTCCAGTGCCGGTCCGTGCCATAACGATCGGGATGGAAGGGGCGGTCTCCTCGCCCTGGTTCGTGCGTGATTGTGTCCAGGCAACCAAGGAAAGGGCCGAGCCCGACCGGATCATCTTCCAAGCCTCCATGATGTCGGCTGCGGTGGCCAAGGCCATAGTCTCCGATCCGAACCCGCCCTTTGGGCTGGAGGAGACCCTCCATAGGGCCCGTTGGAACTACCTATTGATATCCTGGCCTTCCGCCCTTGGGCTGTCCATCGGCCTAGTCCTTCTGGGGATGTCCACCGGTCTCCAGCTCTTCTATGTCTCTCCCCTCGCTCTAATGGTCCCGATCCTGTTCCGCATCCGTTATCGACGGTTGGTCCGACTGTCTCACTGGTACGGCTTGGAACCCTAGGCACCGGAAGGCAATTATCCTAAGTCATGACCTAAACGACCTGAAAATCATGTTAAAAGAAGCTCCTCCATCGACCTCCGTCTCATTGGCAGGGAGGCGGGCCAGAACGCTCCGTTCCAATGACGGCAATGGTCCGGTGGTGTACTGGATGAGCCGTGACCAGCGATCCATCGACAACTGGGCCCTATGGCATGCCCATGACGTCGCCAGGTCCTTGAGGTCCGAGCTCCGGGTGGCGTTCTGCCTCGTCCCTTCCTACCTAGATGCCTCCGACAGGCACTTCCTCTTCATGCTGGAGGGGCTGAAGGAAGTGGCAGGGGACCTCGCCGCCCATGGCGTTCCGTTCGACCTCCTCAGGGGCGACCCGACCGGGGCGGTGCCGAAGTATTTGGACGAACATGGCGCCAGCACCCTGGTGATGGACTTCGACCCCCTGAGGACCAAGACCTCATGGCGTTCCGCCGTGGTCGATAGGGCGGAGTGCACCTGCGTGGAGGTGGACGCTCACAACATCGTCCCTTGCTGGGTCGCCTCCCCCAAGAAGGAGTATGCCGCAGCCACTATGAGGCCCAAGCTCAAACGCATCCTGCCCGAGTTCATCGCGGCCATGCCCGGGCCTTTGCCTATCACGAACAAGCGTGTGGAGGACCAGGTCCATTGGGAGGGATTGCTGAGGGAGAGAGGGGGCGACAATAGATCCAAGGACCCGACCGCGGGTCAGCGAGCCGCCCTGGCCTGGCTGCAAAACTTCATATCCACCAGGTTGTCCGGTTATGCGGAAAGCCGCAACGACCCCAACCTAGACGGCCAGTCCGGTCTGTCGCCGTACATCCATTTCGGAATGGTCTCGGCGCAAAGGATAGCCCTGGAGGTCAGGTCATCGACAGCCCCCGAGGTCGACAAGGAAGCCTTCCTGGAGGAGCTGATCGTGCGCCGCGAGCTCTCTGACAATTTCTGCTTCTATGACCAGATGTACGACGCCGTGGAATGCCTGCCCTCCTGGGCCCGGCTCTCCCTGCGCCAGCACGAATCAGACCGTCGCGAGTACCATTACAGCTTGGAGGAACTGGAAGGGGGGAGGACGCACGACGACCTCTGGAACGCCGCCCAGATGCAGATGGTCATGACAGGGCGCATGCATGGATACCTGCGCATGTACTGGGCCAAGAAGGTGCTGGAATGGAGCCTGGACGTGGGCGAGGCCATGGCCAAGGCCATAACGCTGAATGACGGCTACCATTTGGACGGGCGCGACCCCAATGGCTATGCGGGCATCGCCTGGAGCGTGGGGGGTTTGCATGACCGGGCTTGGCCGGAGAGGCCGGTCTTCGGCAAGGTGCGGTACATGAACTACAACGGTGCCCGGAGCAAGTTCGATGTGGATAGGTTCGTCCAGCGTTGGTCATGACCGACCTATCGCAGCACTATGCCCACACCTTTCTCCGGAACGATGATGTTGTCGGCGATGTCCTTGAACCTCTCTGGGTTGCCAGTATGCACTGGTACCACCGATTCCGCCCCGATGGTATCTAGAACCTTGGCCAGGTCCTCCGCGCTCAGGTGCCCTGAGGCATGGTACCCCTTGGTGAACTCTGGCACATCGCCCTTCAAAGAGAACCCGACGGCCTCCATACCAAAGTACTTGATCCAGTTCCAGAGCCGTTTGAAATCAAAGACCGCCTCCTCGGTATAGGCCTCGCTGCTAGAGTAGATGTACAGACCGCCCGCGGGGGAGACGTCCAGGAGGTCGTTCATATCGGGATATGAGAAGCAGAGCAGGAACTCCTCCGGGGCGCTTGAAACCCTAAATGGGTCAAGCAATTTTTCCCGGTGCCGCTCCGAGACAATCTCCTCCGCCCCGACCTCCTCCGCCCTGATCCGGTCGAAGATGAGGACGTTCCGCAAGCGGTCCGCACCGTCCACCCGATCCACCGCGTCCAGGAGGTAGGCGTCCTTCTTGGTGACGACAAGCGTCCGGCCCAGGTCCTCCGCGATCTCCAGGAAGCAGTCCAGTCGCTCGATGTTGCGCGGACCGAAATCCGCTACGATCAGTCCGTCGGCGTCCTCGGCCGCGCCTTTACAATTCTCCTTGACCTCCTCCTCGGAGACCTCGACATCGCCCTCCCTCTCTATCCTCGTGCCCTCCACGACCAGGACCCGAGGTGAAAGGGAGCGTGCTTTCTCCAAGAACGAACGGGAACGCTCCTGATATCGACCGTGCAGGCGGAGGTCACCGGTGTAAACGGCCCAACCCTCCTGGCTGTTGACCGCGTAGGCCGTCGATCCATATATGGAATGGTCCACCGGATAGGCCCGGATCTCAAGGTCCAGGCAGGACAGGTCCTCCAGCTCACTGAATGTTGGCGATACTTTCCTCGCTCCCCCCGCCCGAAGCTCCCGGAGCGGTCCGTTCCCCGATTCGGTGAGGCAGTACCTCCTGGTGCCATACTTGGTGGCCCTGGTCCTCCTGGCGATGACACGACCGTCATCTGGGTCCGACCGGTCCTCAGGACAGAGCAGACAATTGCTGGCCAGGTGGAAACGGTTGATATCGTTCATGGCCTTGATCAGAGCGGCGGTCATGGGGCTGCAGACGAAGGGAACATCTTCGCGCAGCAATCCGGCCAGGCCGATATGGTCCAGGTGGGCATGGGAGACAAGCAGCACGTCCAAGGGCGTCGATCTCAACCTTCCCCGGTCCACATCGCTCACCGCATAGGCGTTGCGGTAGATGTCCAGTTCCGGGACGAGCCCCATCCTCAGATAATCATGCAAACCTCGGGAGGAACGAGGGCTGACAAAGCTCTCGTAGTAACGGCTCATTGCGCCGAAGTTGGTGCCGAAATCGAACAACACCCCTTTTCCATCGATCTCCAGATGGATCTTGTTACCGCCGACGCAACCAGCCCCGTCGTGGACCGTTAATATCATGCCATCTCCCCCGTGATGGTAACGTCATCGGGAGTTAAATCGATGTCTAGGACGGTAGGGACCGACACGATACCAATATCGGGCACTGGTCTCAGTTCATTCTATGGTTGAGCCGGTGCACCGACTGCACCAGGGAGTCGATCGTTTTCGTCTCCAGCACTACGCTCATATGATGTGCTTGGGCGAAGAGCACCATGCCGATGACGTCGATCTCTCCGGTGAAGAGCACCTGATGGTCGTTCTTGCCATCGTAATCGTGCAGATGCATATGGGTAAGACGGCCTTCATGCTTCAATAGTACCGCCTGCTCCTTATAGCCGGTCTTGGCATCGTGCCCGACGTCCCAGGTGAGGTGGAACCCAGGCAATCGGACAAGATCGTCAAGCACCCTATCGATGAAGGGCAGGTCGAAGTTGCAAACGTTCTCCACGCTCAACTTTACGCCATGCGCGTTCGCCTTGTCCAAAAGGTCAGAGAAAGCCCCCACCAGGTTGTCGCGGAACTGGTCATAGAACTTATCGAAGATCCACACCCGGAACTTGGGCAGCGTGAAGTATATGCCGGGATTGATGTGGAAGTTGAGCAGGCGGAGCTCGGAATCGATGGCCCAGTCCAACGCCTCCATGGAGCGGTCGAGCGTACCCTGCCTCACAGGGGGATGGAGGGAGCCAAGGTCGAAATCGTCAGGCATATGCATGGTGAAGTGCACGTCAAGCTCCGAGGCGAGGCG
>JACXTP010000180.1 GCA_016919625.1 Methanomassiliicoccaceae archaeon | reverse complement strand
TCATCCAGGACGTGGTTGGGAAGACGGGCGGAAAGGGCCAATAGGGTTTTATCTTCCAGATTCGGTTCGATGGCCGGAGGGCGAGGTTTGAGGGCGGAGGAGATTTTAAGGGAGGGACCGAAGAGCGAACTGCTCAAAGACCCCCATGTGAGGAAGGTCTGGGACCTTGTCATGAACGGGGAGAACCTGTTCGCCATGGGGGCCGACCGGCTCGCCTCATTGCGCATGGAACTTATGCGGAGCTCCCTTGACTTCTTCCGCCGAGGCAGCGACCACTACGCCGACCTCTTCGACCGCCTGGACATCGTACCATCCCGTGCCACCGTGCAAGACGTGGCCCGGCTGGCCATCCCCTCCGACATGTTGCGAGGGGAGGGACAGAAGCCACTGACAATAAGGGACCTCGAGCCAGGCGGCGAGACGTTCCAATCGTCCGGTACGACGGGCAAGGACCCGGTGCGCATCTACCGCAGCCCTCTGGACCTGGCGCTTATGCTAAAGGCCAACACCGACCTTTTCGAGCATCTCTATGGATGGGTGCTGAAGGACGGGGAAGGCATCGCCTTGTTCATGGCCGCCCCGGAGCTGCGTTACAAGCTTAGCTTCGTGGCCTTCGTCCACCTCACACTGGAGAACAAAGGTATCGAGCTCCTATATGGTATGGACCTGGAGAACAAGGACCAGGCAGGGACGCCATGGCAGAAGCTCACCCCGAACCGGGACAATCTCATGAGGTTCCTGAAGAGCAAGAAGGAGCCCAAGTTGTTCTTCACCGCTCCCGCTGGCGTGCATCTCCTGGGCAAGCGCTTCGATGACATGGGCGCCCTGAAACGCGCCATGGCCAAGGCCATGACAGGAGCCCCGCCGATACGCCTGGGCAAGGGCGGCATGGTGGTGACCGGGGGCGGTTCCAAGGGATTCGTCGACCTCCCTCCCTATGCCCAGATCGTTTCTGACGCTCGAAGGAACTTCAAAGCCAAGGACCGTTCCGGAAGGGAAGCCCCGGTCCCGTTCATGGATGTCCTGGGCATGACGGAGACACTCACCGCGCTCATCGACCGGGAGGGGGCGATGGACAAGGCCCCTTACCCACTGGCCGAGGTCTTCCTCATGGACCCGACGAACTTCGACGTCATCGATAGCCCTAGTTGTGAAGGCGTCCTGGGCATCTTCAACCCCTTCGTGACATCCTGGCTGGAGTGCTTCTACCCTGGCGACATCATGTCCTCCAAACCCTCCTCAAATTACTATGGACGGGAGTTCGTTTTCCAGCGTAGATTGACCGTACAGGAAGGTTGGGAGATGCAACGGGCGTGCGGAGGCACACTGGAGGAGATGATGGTCAAGGGAGGGGGAGCTTGAAAGGTCCATATCACTACGGCGAACCCCTGGACCAGGTGGAAGGTAATCCCCCTCACCGCATGGCCGAGCTCACCATCAAGGGTGTGGACCAGGTATTGGCGACCTCCTCCGTGGTGCAAGATGAGCTGTCCTCGCTCTCGTTGCAGTCCCGGTTGGATGTCATCGATGCCATGGGCAAGGTCTGGTACCATGATCACGAAGAGGGGGCATATGATGGGTTGCGGGCCGAACTGGCCAAGGGCACAGGGTATTCGGAGAACCTGATCGATCTGGAACTGTCGTTGGTGCCCTCAGTGCTGAGCGCCTCCAACATGGAACGAAACCTCATGGCCTCCCTCATCGGCGGCCCTATGGCGCTGGAGCGGTTCAAAGAGGTGGACGCTGATGAATCGTTCTTGCACCGGCCAGCAGGTCCTGTGTTCATAATCAGCTCGGGCAACTCCATCGTGCCCACCCTCATCCCCACCGTCCTATCTCTGGTCACCGGGAACATGACCTTGCTCAAGCCGTCCCTCGTCAATTTCGAGGGAGTGCTGGCCGTGCTCAGGACCATCGAGAGGGTCCCGCCCACCCTGGCCAAGGAAGCGATGAGGAGGGCGTTGGTGGTGAGCTACCTTTCCCATGACAGCCCCGCCTTGGACCATATCCTTACCCGCTCCGCGGTAGGCGTGATCAACTTCTGGGGCGGCGAGCCGGCCCGGTCCGTCGTAGCGAAGAAGGTCGCAGAGAACCGCCACCGACCCCGGCTCATCATAAACGGCCCGCTGACCGGAGTGGCCTGGGTGGAGCAGGAGGCGGTCACGGAGGACGCGGCTGACGGGCTGGCCCTCAACATGTTGCTCTACGACCAGCAGCTGTGCTCATCGCCAACGGCATGCGTGTTCGTCGGCGACATGGCCAAAGCGAAGGACTTCGCCTCCAAGCTCGCCCACCATCTTGACCGCATCGGAGAGGACTTCCCCATGTCTCTTGATGAGGGGCGGCTGTTCGCCTTGAACAACTATCGGCGAGCGTTGCAGCTGGGCGGGGCGTCCGTCCTCTCATCGAAGCGGGCGGAGAACCCATGGACGGTGGTGATATCGAAGGGGCGATCCTCACTCGCCAACGCCATGGTCCAATTCCCAGGCATGGTCCTGCACGCCCGGAGGCGCTTCATTGAACTGGTGGTGCTGGAGGACGAGGTTGGAGGCCTACGGTTCATTGCCGGGCTGTCATCCGACCAGGCATTCCAAGGCATCGACAAGGTGCAGACGGTCGGGCTTGCCGTTCCAGACGATCGCCAGGAATTGATATCCCATTCCTTGGCCAGGACCGGGGTCTATCGCATCGTTCCGGTGGGCGATATGTACATGCGTTCTGCCTTGGAGCCCTATGACGGCATCTCTTTGGCGCTGCCGTTCACCTATACCGTCTACCGCCGGGACCGGAACCGGTTGACGGAGGATGTGCCTTGAGAGTACTGGTGACCGGCGCCACCGGCTTCCTGGGAGGATATGTGGTGGAGGAGCTTCGCTTCCATGGGCACGAGGTCATCGCGGCCGCTCGTAAAGGAAGCGACACCTCCCGTTTGGAACGAGCAGGCATCGCAAAACGGCCTTTCGACCTGGCCCAGCCGGAGGGCATGAGTGGGGCGGTGCGCGGCATGGATGCAGTGGTGCATTTGGCCGCGTATTACACCTTCACGGGTCAAAAGGAGCTCTATCGGAAGCTGAATGTTGATGCCACCGAGGCGCTTGTGAAAGCCTGCCGGAGCGAGGGGGTGGGAAATCTCCTCTACTGTAGCAGCACCGAGGCCATCGGACCGGTGCAAGGGATCGGCGACGAGGAGAGCGAGCTCCGACCTCAGTACGACTACGGTCGGTCCAAGGTTGAGGCGGAAAGGGCGGTGAGGGAGCTCTCCGGTCCGATGGGCTGGACCGTGCTGCGACCTTCAGGCATCTATGGACCTGGTAACGTAGATGACGTCTCTTATTGGACCATAGTCACGTATGGCGATCGGCGGTCCACTCGATACATCATCGGGAGCGGGAAGAACCTGATCCAGTTCGTCCACGTCAAGGACGTCGCCCTGGCCTTCCGTCTGGCATTGGATAAGATGGAGGTCGCTAGCGGTCGGACCTATATCATAAGCGACAAGCGCTCTTACACCTACGAGGAGGTCTACCACATGCTCTCCGAGCTGAAGGGCGTGCCGCCCCCCAAAGGTCACATACCGGCGTTCCTGGCCAAGGCGATGGTGGCCCCGGTGCAATTGGCCAATAGGCTCAGGGGCAAGGACAGCTTCCTGATGCGAACCAGCACCATCGATGCATTGACGACCGACAGGGCGTACAGCATCGAGAGGGCTAGACTGGAGCTGGGTTACGAGCCCCAGCACGACTTGAAGTCGGGATTGGCGGAGACCATAGAATGGTATCGCAAGAACGGGTTCCTCCCGCCTGCCTAGGATGGGGCCTGGAAACGATTATATGAGGAATCTCCATTTCAGCGGCTAGCCGAGGATGATGCCATGGCATACGAAGTGAGGACGCGCTGGGACCTGGCCAGGAACGTTTTGAGGCTCTACTACACCATCCCCTTCGTACTGGCATCCGTGACCGGAGCGGCCTTCGCCCTGACCATCACCGACGATTGGCTTCTGGCCCTGCTCATCCCGTTGGACGTATTCCTGCTCGCTCTGTTCGTTAACCTCTCCAATGACTATTTCGACCATAGGAGCGGGGCCGACCAGAAGCGGTTCCAGACCTTCGACCCCGCCTACGAGGAAGAGCTGAAGCAGATCTTCAACGACAAGTACTACTGGATGGGCAACACCTTCGACAAGGGGGAGATCACCGAGCGGCAGGGGAAGGCCATCCTAGCGGTCATAGCGGTCGCGGCGGCGCTCATTGCCCTGCCCATCATCTATTATGGTGGCTGGGTGGTCCTGGTCATGGGCGCGGTGGCCTTCTTCCTGAGCTACTTCTACACCGCCCCACCGCTGAACCTCGGAGCGAGGGGATTCGGCGAGCTGGACGTGTTCCTCTCCTTCGCGCTGATGTCGTACTTCACCTTCTACGTCATCGTCCCGGAGCTGAACTGGGAGATGCTCATCATCGCCATCACCGTTGGTATCGCGGTAATGCTCATGCGCGCGGTGGACCAGATGTCCGGTTATGATGCGCACAAGGCGGCCGGGGAGAAGGACTTCAGCGTCCGCTTCGGTCAGGAAGGTTCGGCCCGCATCACAGTCTGGCTCCTTGGTGTGATGTATGTCCTGTGCGGGGCGTTGGTCGTCCTTTTCGGCCTTCATTACCTTGTGCTCTTCCTCACGCTCCCTGTGGCGGTGCGCATGGCCAAGATGTTCCAGGCCAAGGGGGACAAGTTCCGCTGGGTACGGCCCGTGCCCGAGATGCTCAAGATCGCCACCGGGCACGAGATCCTGGTGGTGGTAGCTGTCGCCATCGGTTTCGCCGTCGAGAAATATATCACGGGATGACTGGGTCGTTCCGCTGGATCCCCGATATATAGCAAAAGTTTCAGGACCTAGGACCAAGCCCCTTCCCCATGGAAGTAGGTTTGGCCTCTGACCTCCTAGACCTTTTTCCTCTTCCCGCTCAGTGCAAAACGCCCTGACATCTGCGAGATGGCGAACGGGTTGCCCCTTACGATGAGCGAGTACTCCCGTACCGCGTCGAAGCCGCATTGCTTGCAAGCCTCGGTGCCTCGCATGGGGCAGCCATAGAAGTAGGTCGGGCCGGGCAGGACGAAGGCCGAGGCCCAGGCCGGGCACTTCTTCTCATAGTCCTCGATGAGCAGTTCCTTCAGTGCGCTATTGGTATTGAGCACTGGGTAGCCCTGCCTCTTCAAGGCCATGGCCTCCTCCACCACCTTTCGCTTCTCCTCCAAGGACAGGGCCTGGGATCTTGGCGGCGGGGTGAGGAAGTTGATCATCAGGCCATTGATCCGCCCGCTGGCCTGCACCGCTTCCAAAGTTCCCTTCAGCGCCTCTTTGTTCTCCTGCATGACCACCATATTGGCGAAGATGTTCTGATGCTCCGTCATGGCCAGGTTTGCCATCAGTTTGTCGAAGACGCCCGGTCCTCGGATTCGGTCGTGCACCTCCCTTGGGCCGTCCAACGATACGGAGATGACGTCGCTCTGCTCGAATATCACATTGGTGCCGTTGGTGGTGTAGCCTGTGACGAAGTAGCCGATCCTCTTCGCCGCCTCGATGAGGCTGCTAAGGTCCTTGTCCCCATCCTTCCACAAAGTGGGTTCCCCGCCTTCGAAGAAGGCCACCCTGGCCCCTTCCTTGAACTTCCTCTCCATCTCCCGCACCGCCATATCGTAAGGGATGATGCGGGGGCCAGGCAGCTTGTCGACGTTCTCGTGCACGCTGCAGTGCTTGCATCGCAGGTTGCAATCGTAGTTGATCAGCATGGTATTGACCAAAGGGTTCTTCCGTCCCACCTTGCTGAGCATGAACCACTTGGCATAGTAACCGTACTGACTAGCCGCCTTTAACTTGGACATCCGCCCACAAATCATGCTGCCGCTATTAAAATCTGCGACCAGAGCTAGTCAGAAATGATCGAAGTCTTGTTTTCACGGGTATTATGAATGACCCGAGGAGAAAGGTTGAAGGGACGGAGGACCAGCATCCGACATCGATGGCGATCCTAGAGTACGACTTTTATTCAACAACAAATGCTAATATGGGAGAGAATCGATAGCGCAATAGGGTATTTCCCTAAGG
>JACXTP010000179.1 GCA_016919625.1 Methanomassiliicoccaceae archaeon | reverse complement strand
TCCCACCGCTGTCCACCCTTATCGTCCTGACGCCATGATCTCTATGAAGGACCTCCAACGCCTCGGCCAGATCCACCTTGACGCCCTTTGTCCTAATGACACCGACCTTTACCCTTTCCAAGTACGACATATACTCTTTCGGGGTGCTCTCGGAGCAGAGGACGAAAACCTTGCCCCAATATGGTTGGTTCTGCAGTCGCCTCCATGTGCATATCCTTCCTTGACTGTCCGTTACCACCAGCATCTGCTTACCCTCCTCTTTCTCCAGCAATGGCTCCAAATGCTCGCCGTCGGGCTCGAGCCCCGTCTTCAGAAGGGTGTTGGAACCAGTGAGGGTGGCGTCCGGGTTCAACTTCGCCGCAACCTCGTAATATAGATCGACGTCCCCAAGGAAACGGTCCGTCCTTCCATCCAGGCTCATAGCGGTATGAATGATGACGTGGGGCCTCATGCTCTCCCTGATAAAAAGGGGATAAAGGCATTATTAATGGATCGCCAGGAGGGGTGAAACTGATCTTCAAAATAATGGTCCGATCAGATAGAGGAGGAGCAAGTCGACGATAATAATGAAGAACATGATGGATGAGAAATTAATCTTGGAATGAAGCACGACATCGAAACCCGGCCGCCCATATCTCGATAGTCCGTAAATGGCCAAGGTCGAGGGCAGCAAGGATGCGAAGAAAAGGACCCATAGCTCCCGAGCGGCTCCAAGTAGGTCTGCCATCGCCCCGATCAAGAAGATGAGCGATCCCACCAGGGTCACGGCCATGGCCAGGACCATCCCAGAACGTAGCCCTATTCGGACCAGCAAATTGTTCTTGCCAGCCACCCGATCGGACTCGATATCAGGCATCTCCACTGTAATTATGAAGAATAAACCGTAACCGAAAAGCACACCCGCCAAAGCCAAGAATTTGATGTCCAGGGCACCCAGGGAGCAAATGTAGCCCAGACCAGGCATGATCATCGCCGCTGCGATCGCCGTCGTTACCTCTCCCCATCCACGATAGACGAAACGTAGCGGAGGTGCGGTGTAGAACCAACCAATGAGATTTCCCCCCCATGCAAAGAGAAGGAAGTACCATGCTGGATGGTAGACCAAGAAAAAGATCATGGCCATGATGGCCGAGAGCAGCATCAGTCCTAACGCGATCCTGAGCGCCAACGGTCGCAATTCTGGTCGATGCACCAATATTCCACTGCCTCCGGAGATCGGATTCCTCTTCGAAATTGCGTCCGCCTCGACATCGAAATAATCATTGCTGAAGGAGACGGCAAGATGGGCTGGCATCATAATGCTGTAACCCAACAGGAATTGATTCAGCGATAGAACGCCATCATTGTACACAGCGAACATGAACCCGAGGGCATAAAGTAAGAAACCAGGGATGAGGAAATGAGGTCGGGCTAGCAATATTATCGATGATGCCATGGACCGATCGACCTGCTGCCCTTGGACGATGGTGTTCATCCGTTTGCCTATGGTGAGTCCCTCGTATTTATGATTTATAAATATTGATTATTTAATAAAAATAATTATTAGGGTTTTACCCCATATCGCCGCACGTGCTCCCATGAAGCGGGATGGACATCCTTTTCATAGACCTCCATGTCGGTCCTTACGAAGTCCTCTCTATCCTTGCCCACCGGGCAGACCTTGATGCAGATCCCACATGGCGATATCCCTTTGATGTTCAATTGCTCGCTCCTTTGTCTGCATAGTTCCTTCTCGGTGATTCTAGAAGGATAGTCTTCGGACCAAAGGGCATGGACGGGGCAATGGTCTACGCACCTGCCGCAATGTAGGCACAGGTCGGTCGTCATGATGTCATCCGGCTCGATCGATGCCGAGGTGAGAATGGATGTGAACCGCACCCTCGGCCCGAACCGCTCGGTGAGGAGCATATTATTCCAACCGAAGGTGCCTAACCCCGCCAGGTATGCGGCATGGCGGTGGGAGAAGAAGGCCATCGGCCTCTCTTTGAGGGCGGATAGGTTTGCATAACCGTCACGAGGGACATAGACGGAAGGGTGACCGAGCTCATCCAGGACAAGGGATATCCTGTAAGCTGATTGGTCGAGAAGTGAGTTCACGGTCTTGTATTGCTCGTGGTACCAAATGGAAGGTGCGGTGTCGATGATCGGCAACGATATCGGATAGCCAATGACAACCACCGATCGACACTCAGGGTAGATGGACCTCGGGAAGAAGTCCTCAGGCATTCCCTCTAAAGCACCCTCCGCACGCCAACGGTCTGCCGGGGCCACACCGTAAAGAGGGATGTCCTGATGCCTGATCCTCGCGGCCAATATCGTCCGGAGCTTGTCCGCCATGCTGATGGATTGGGGCGGGACGCAGATAATCCTATGCTCGCCCCCCAGACATCAAGGCAGAACGATGGTCCCCACGATCCTCAACTTCCCGCCCTCGAGCTGGGTTAGGACAGCTTTGGACCCTGGCGGGAAGACCAGCTCCTTTTCCAGGACCAACTTTAGGTTGGGCGACTTCCAATCCGAACCGTTCTCGACAGACTCCACGCGAGTGGGCTGGAATTGCATCCAGTGCCCCACATGTAACACCATGCCCTCCTTCAAGGGGGTGGGCCAATATTTGATGAGCGTGGCGGAGACGATAAGTTCCTTCATGCATCGAATTTCCTTGTCGTTGGTCAGAACGGAGCCTCGGTCCAATTCGTCGGACTCGATGTTCTTAAGAGCCAGTCCGACCCGGTCCCCAAGGTCCGAAACCTCATAATCATCGTCATGTTTTTGTATAGAACGGACCTGGGCCTGTTTCTTTCCCGGCAGCACGTTGAGGACGTCGTGGCGGCGCACCGTCCCCTTAGCCACATAACCGAGAACTACGGTGCCCACGCCTTTGACGTTGAAATGGTGGTCCACCGGGACCGACCCTGACGGCGAAGCGCCCTCGACAGAATCCACTTTTGCAGCAAGGTCCAGCAGCATCTCGCGGATCTTGATCGGATCGGCATCGATGAACTCGAAACCTTCCAAGGATGTGTCCTTGATCAAAGGCAGGATGCGGTCCGGGGTTAGGTAGTTGCTGAGGACGAACCATCCTTTCCGTATGCCTAGACAGTGCATCATCAATATGCTCTCCCCCAGCTGCGCATTTATCTCATTGACCACAAGCAGGGCGGATTCGGCCATGGAGCAGGCATAGAACAATGGAGCTAGACGCTCTGGGTATTTTGTGGGCTCGATAAGACTCACGGTGTCCTGCCCGTTCTTCATGTCATAGAGCGTGATATCTGATGCCGTGCCCTTCTTACCCAGGGCCTTGGCGTAATCGTTGGGGGCCAAAACCACCACGTTCATATTGCCCATGGCTCGGCGAGCAGCGAACCCATTTTTAATCTTTTGCCGGGGCAGGTCCTGGCCGGGAATGAGCGGCAAACAATTTATATCCATATCTTGTTATTTTTTAACCAGGGTGAGTCAGCTGCAAAATGGCCATGAGGATTCAGGCAACCAGAAGGATAAGATGGACCGTCTTCGTTTCCAGTTAGGGCAGATGCAGCGGACCGCATACGAGCTGCAGGTACCCGTCGTGGTGGTGTTCGAAAGCCTGGACGTGTGGGGGATGGCCGAGGGAGTTAACCGTTTCGTGCGTTGCCTTGACCCAAGAGGATGCGATGTGCATTACACATTAGCCCCAACCCCATCTGAGAAGGAGCAACCTTTCATTTGCCGTTTCTTCAACAGCATGCCAGCCCGGGGACGGGTGGCGGTGTTCGACCAAAGCTGGTATTTCTGGCTCGTCTATGACTTTTATAAATCCGGAGATAAGAAGAGGGCCAAGAAGCGGTTGGAGGAGATCCGCATGATGGAGCGGCAATATGTGCGTCAGGGGTGGGTCATCCTCAAGTTCTTTCTGGAGGTAAAGAAGAAGGAACTACGCCGCCGCTGGGTGGAGGACCCCAAAGAGCCCTGTCGGGGTGAATTCCGAATGGCCGGTGACGAGTCCATCAAGGACTATGAGGATGTATTGGATCTATGGAAGGAAGTCCTTCGCGAGAACGATATCCTTTGTGCACCCTGGCATTGGGTCAGGGCCGATGATGTGGACATGGGTTCCATGGAAGTCATGGAAAAGGTCTTGATGGAGATGGAGCCGATCCTTCAAGGATCGATGGGGGCCTGCCGGGCCGGACT
>JACXTP010000178.1 GCA_016919625.1 Methanomassiliicoccaceae archaeon | reverse complement strand
GGCCGGACTGGAGACCAAGGCGCCACCCCCCCTCGCCCCCACCGATCCGCTCGCCCAGGTCGACCTATCCGCCCACATGCCCCTCGAAATGTACAAAGAGACGCTGGACATGTTGCAGAGGAGGTTGGACCAGGCCCAATGCGATTGCTTCAAGAAACGGATACCCACCATAATCGTTTTTGAGGGCTGGGACGCGGCCGGGAAAGGGGGCAACATACTCCGCCTAACGGCAACCTTGAACCCCAGAGGTTACAAGGTCATCCCGGTAGCAGCCCCCTCGCAAGAGGAGATCAGACATCACCACCTCTGGCGTTTCTATCGTGACTTCCCCCTGGACGGGCGTATCGCCATTTTCGACCGGAGCTGGTACGGGCGTGTCCTGGTGGAGAGGGTGGAAGGTCTCATATCTAAAGAGGAGTGGAACTGGGCCTATGAGGAAATCTCGGAGATGGAACACATGCTCACTGGTCATGGTTGCAACTTGATCAAGTTCTGGTTGCACATCGACAAGGATGAACAGGGGAGGAGGTTCACGGAGAGGGAGTCGAACGAGAGCAAGAGTTGGAAGTTGACCCCTGAGGACATCCGGAACCGGGAGAAATGGGACGCGTATGTTCCCGCCATTGAGGAGATGATCGCCCGGACCAGCACCAAGGAGGCGCCCTGGCATGTGGTCCCGTCCAACGATAAAAGGTACGCCCGGACCTTCGTGCTTGACAAGGTGGTGCAGGCAATGGAGAAGGGGGCGAAATGAGCTTTCCGGACCTTCATGGCTAGATAAAGGTTTAAGGATAAGATGGCTATCGGTAGACGAGTGTAAACACCATGGGAAATGGATTCAAGGGTTTTGGCCTTGACCCGTTAATATTGAAGGCCATCGACCGCATGGGGTTCGTTGACCCGACCCCGGTCCAGGAACAGACCTTGCCCCTCCTGCTGGATGGCAAGGACGTCACCGCCCAGGCCCAGACCGGCACTGGGAAGACCGCCGCTTTCGGTCTTCCACTGTTGCAACGATTGACCAGAGGGCGCAAGCCCTATGCCCTTATCCTTGTCCCTACCAGAGAATTGGGCGTCCAGGTCGCGGAGGAACTGAAGAACCTGGCGTATTTCATGGATGATGTGCGCGTCCTTCCGGTCTACGGGGGCAGGAGCATTGACGAGCAGATATCCCAGCTCAAACGCGGTGTGGACATCGTGGTCGGGACGCCTGGGCGTCTGATCGACCATTTGCAGCGCAAGACCTTGGACCTCGGTGAGATCGAATATCTGGTCCTCGATGAGGCGGACCGCATGCTGGATATGGGTTTCATTGAGGACATCGAGTACATCCTCGCCAAGATACCTAAGATCCGTCAGACCATGCTCTTTTCGGCCACCATACCCGAGGGCGTTCGGGAGATCGCCGCCAAGCATATGAGTGACCCTATCAAGGTCACGGTGAGCGAACAGGACCTCGTCCTCCCCACTACCAGGCAGATCTACTTCAACATCGAGCGTAAAAACAAGATCTGGGCTTTGTGCCGAGTGCTGGACAAGTACCAGCCCAAGGCCATCGTGTTCGCCCAGACCAAGATGATGGTGGACATCATCGAGAAACGCTTGCTCAGCTATGGATATCCGGGCGCCTCCATCCATGGCGACATGACCCAATCCCGCCGGGAGAAGGTGATCAAGGACTTCCGCTCCGGCAAGGTTATGATACTTATCGCGACCGATGTGGCCGCGCGAGGTCTGGACATCGAGGGCGTCACCCATGTCATAAACTACGATATCCCGGAGGACCCGGAGGTGTATGTGCACCGCATCGGCAGGACTGGCCGGGCGGGCAAGGAGGGCATCGCCATCACCTTCATCACGGCCACCGAGATGTACCTGTTGCGCAAGATCAAGGAATATGGCGTGGTGGATGTCGAAGAGGAGCAGGTCCCGGAGACGGGCAGGAAGGACATCGTCAGACGTATCACCGATTACACCGATGTGGCGGACATATTCGGAATGGTGCGCATGCGGATTGATGTGGGAGAGGTTGACGGTCTGCGCAAGGTCGACCTGATGGACTTCCTCTCCAACCAACTACGCCTTGGGGACATGGACATCGGCTCCATACTGATAGAGAAGGAGCACTCCATCTTCGAGGTCCATAAGGATGCCGCTGTGAAAGTGGTCAACGGGCTGAAGAAGACCACCCTCAAGGGTAAGAAGGCAAAGCTGGACATCGTCCCGGTAGAGAAATACTGACGGAGCTGAGGGGGCTCCGTTCCAACGTTTTTTTCACTTCCTCCACAAGTTGCTGACGAGGCCCCCTAGCGCGAACTTCTTCTTTTCCGCGGACCTCACCCTACCCGTGAGGAGGATGTCCCGTTTGAACATCCATACCGCGAGCAGCATCGTTGCCGCGGCGAAGATAGCACAGTAGATGATGCCCGCCACCACCAGCCAGTAGTAGCCTAGGGTGATGTTACTTATCGCGAACATGGGGGCGGAGAAGGGGATGGCGAACACCAACGCCTGAACCGGACCGGGAAGGCTTGCGAAATCACTGAAGAGACTGATGAACATCGGGATCAGGGCCAGCATGGTGATGGGCAGTGTCATGGATTGGGCCGCCTTGTAGTTCTTAGTGAATATCCCTAAAATCATGCACAGGGCGAGGCCGCATAGCAACGCCAGGAATAGCGATATCCCGATCAGGACGTAGTCCTCGATACCGAGTGCCAGCGCGTATTTCTCCAGATCGATCTCGGAAGTACCGGCGAGCGATGAGTAATAGAAGCCTAGCCCGACCATGTAGATCATCGACACGATGAGACCCACAACCGCCGCCCCGGCGAGCTTCCCCAGAACGATCCAGGTTCGTTTGACAGGTAATGTCAACAGTGTCTCCAGGGTCTTGTTCTCCTTCTCATTGCCCATCGATGAGATGACCATGCTCCCGGCCATGATGATGACCAACATCACGATGAGGGGGACGATGAACTGACCCTGGGATAGCACCGCATCCAATTGGGATGGGGTAACCCCCTCGACCTCCTTGTCATTGAGGAAAGTGGTGCTGGACATGACCATGGGTTCCAGGACCAAGGTCGCGTTCGAGGTGAAGTTGGACACGATCATGGCATAGGAGATATCCGTGGACAATGTGTCCAGCGCCCCGCCCACCTTACCACTATCCAATGAAGATGACAGTCCGGTCCCTTTCATGTGGTAGAAAACCTGGACCCAGCCCGGGCTTCCGCCCAACAGGTTGCTGGTGAAATTGTAAGGGATATAGATCAGTGCGTCTCCGGCCTCCCCGTCCATAAGCATTGCCCTGCCCTCGACCAGGTCCGTTCCATTGTAGACTATCGTTGTAGAGGCGTTGAGTGAGGCCCGGGCAAAGTCCCCGATGACTCCTTCATCGTCGATGATAAGCCCTACCTGTGCCTTCTCCTCCATCTCTTCCTGTATCCCACCGAAGGCACTGCCCAACATCGCAAAGACGATGGCCATGATGATTATCGGGACGAGGGTAGCCGGCGTGAGGAGCTCTCGCACCTCTTTCCAGAAGATCCGCCCTAGACCGCTCACTTGACCACCTCCACGAAGACCTCCTCGATGTTCGAGGCCCCGTACTTCTCCTTCAGTTCCTTGGGCCGACCGCTCTCCACTATCCTGCCGTCGTTGATGAGGGCGATGCGGTCGCACATAAGTTCCACTTCGAGCATGTTGTGGGATGACAGTAGCACCGTGGTGCCCTGTTGGGTCTGAGCCCTTACCACCCTACGGATCTCTTGTGCGTTCAGGACGTCCAGTCCTGACGTGAGCTCGTCTAATATGGCCAATTTCGGTTCTATCATAAGCGCCCGAGCAACCAACAGTCTCCTTGTCATGCCTTTGCTGTAGGTCTCGACCCGGTCGTCTATACGCTCCTTGAGATTAGCAATATGCAATCCCCTTTCCAGCAATTGGCCGGGGTCCTTTTCCGGGGTGAAGAATCCAGATATGAACTCCAAGTAGCGACGCCCGGTCATGTTCTTGTAAGCGCCCGCATCCTCAGGGAGGTAGCTGATCATCTTCCGCACCGCTGGAGCCTCTCCTTTGAGGTCACGCCCGAAGATGGTCACACTGCCTCCAGATATCTCCAGCAAAGTTGCCAGCACTCGGAGCGTGGTGGTCTTGCCCGCACCATTGGGACCGATGAGACCGAACACCTCTCCCTCATCTACCTCGAAGCTGACTCCTTTGACCGCATGGAAGTGGCCATAGTCCTTGGTGAGCCCGCTGACCGTGATAGCCGCCATCCTTCACACCCTGCCCTACCTAATTTGTTCAGGCACTGGCATGAATGTTGATAAAACTTATGCCAGTATGATTCTGGATAAGAAAGGGCTCGAATAAATAAAAATAAAAAAAAGGGGCGGTGGCCCTATTACTTCTTCTTGCTCATCTTGGGCTTACCGGCCTTCAGGGAGGTGAAGAAGTCGTGGTGCTCCTCCTCCTCGCTCAAGATGCCTTCGAATATGAATCGGGTGGTGGGGTCGTCCTCGGCATCGGCCACTTTTTGGATCAACTTGTATAGTTCGATGGCCTCTTCTTCCGCCTTGATGTCATTGTCGACCATTTCCCACAACTCTCCGCCCACATGGATGGGCGCCGGCTTTGTGGTGGGGGCCTCGTCGAAGTACCAAAGCCTCTCAGCGATCTTCTCTGCGTGCTTCATCTCTTGGATGGCAATGTTCTTGAACTCCTCGGCCACGGCGTAATGGTCCACCCCGGTCCATTGCACGTGCTGCCACATGTACTGGACGGAGGCCTGTATCTCACTCGCGATGCCCTTGTTCATCATGTCCTTCAATTTCTGGGATGCCATGTGATCTCCTCTAATGTCAATTGACTACATCGCATAGAGTGGAAGGCAACGATATTAAATTTTCGTACCTCTGGCCCGAGGACTTGCTAATCGCTTCTTCAGGCGAATGTACATCGAATCGGTATCGCCCCTATCCTCAGGAGTGCTGTACAATCGGAACTTGGACATGATGCCCTCGTAGACCACGACCGTGGCCACAACGGTGGATACGACCATCACTATGGAAGTCCACCATATGTGCTCCTGCGGTATAGTTAACAGATAAGCCATTATTGTGGCGATGGTGTTAGGCACCAGGACCGCGGTCCCGATCACTGTCATCCAGGTCATGATCATGACCATGCGATTGTTGATGATCAAAAGTTGATTGTTGTACAACGTTTGTAGCACTGTCGTCCCGGAGATGAGCACCTCGGAAGTATGCTCAGTGAGGCTGATGTGCTTAGTGAGTTCCAATGTCAGATTGTTGATGCGTTGCAAGGCCTTCGGGTTGTCCGAAATGAGTTCAGCGTCCCCGTGTCTCAAGCGATTCAAGAGGTCCAAGGAACGCCACAGGGCTGCCAGGTATAGGATAAGGCAGTGCTTCACCTCGAAGATGTAGCGACCCGTCTCCATGTAGTGTATAGTTGGGTCCAGCAATGCCTCGCTTATGTCGTCCGCTTTCTCCTCGATCTTCCTCAGCTCCTCGAAATTGCGCGAATTGTTGACCTCCATGATACGAGCGAACATCAAGGTCAATTTGTCGGAGGTGGGCATGACCCCAGGCAGTTTAGATATCCAGGTATCGGCGTAACGGGAGAACTGGACCAGCCGCGTCACACTTCGGTCATGGATAGTGAGGATGAGGTTGTCCTTGACCAGGACGTAAACAGGATTGACGTCCACCTCGAGGCCTCGGATACGTATCGCTGGCATGACCAGACCGAGCTCGAACTCGTTGTCCTCGTAGGCCTCATAGCTCTGAGAGACCAGGTCCCGTGCTAGTTGCTCGGTGAAACCGAAGCTCAAAGCCGCCTGGACGACCTCCTCCTCGTCATCGATGGTGTAATTTAGCCAGGCCAAACTAGACTGCTCGACGATCGCCATTATGTCGGCACTGTCCTCGGCACTGACCTTCGCCACCTTGAAAGGCGGAGGAGGTATCGTAACACAGACCATCTTTGGCGCAGGCTCGACCGATTGGGACTGAAGCATTTCGTCCCCGGTGAAGTAGCTGCTCCTGATGGTCAGATCTCTCACCCCTCAGCTGTTAGGCTCGTCCGGTCTCTTAGGCAGGTTCACGCGCTTCTTCACCCACCAATACGCCAACAATGTCGATCCGACAGTGGCGAATGTTATTATTGTCATGGTCCAGATCACCATTTGCCATTCCAAGTTGAAGACGAAGCCGAAAATGGTCGCCAAGGTGTTAGGCACCAGGACCGCCGTCCCCAGGATGGTCAACCAGGTCATGGTGAGCGACATGCGATTGTTCAGTATCTGCAACTGGTTGTTGTAGAGGGACTGTAACACCTCAAGGCCAGAGGCAAGGACCTCCGACATATGCTCACTTAGCTCGATCTGCCGATTGAGCTCGTCGGCGAGCAGGCCGAAGCGGTTCAGCACCTTCTGATTGTCCGTTATCACCTCCGCATCGCCGTAACGGAGGGTGTTGACCACGTCTAAGGTCCGCCACAACGTGTTAAGGTAGGTGATGAGAGTGTGCTTCATCTCGTAGATCTGCCTTCCTACCGCGGTGCGGGGCGAGGTCGGGTCGATCATCTTCTCGGACATGGCGTCCGCCTGCTCCTCGATGTTCCGCAGCTGCTCGAAGTTCTTGGTGTTGTTCTCGTCCAGGATGCGGATGAGCATCATGCTCAGCTTGTCCTCTTGAGGCATGACCTCTGGCAGCTTGCGAAGATAGGTATCGGCGTAACGGGAGAACTGAATGATGCGGGTGACTTCCGCCGAGTGCAAGGTCAGGATGAGATTGCGGCGCGCTAAGATGATTATCGGGTAGACGTTCATCTCCAGCCCGTCCACTCTGACCGCTGGGACCATCACTCCCACTTCCACCTCGCGGTCCTCGTAGTTGGCGTAGTACCCTTTGAGCAGGGTGGGGATCATGCTCTCACTGAAACCGAACTGCTGGGCCACCTTCACACCATCAGTCTCCAGGTCCGTCGAGGTGTAATTGACCCAGGATAGGTTGGCCTTTTGCACCATAGGGATGATCTCCTCGGGCGTGGCCGCTGTTACCTTGACGGGTTTGGAGCTCAACGAGGGAAGGGAGACGCAGATGACCCTATTGGTGACCAGGATGCCTTCTGCCTCTGTGTTCCTGCCATTGACCTCTTCCTTGGGTTTCTCCACCCTCAAATTGCTGTTATTGGCAGCGACATCCATCTCTATCACTTTCCGACCCGCGTCGGCAGGTCAGAAGCATAAGGCTTGGCTGCTTTATATAAAAAACTGTCCTAACTTTGAGATGGTTGTTTTTACTCCTGCCGATAACGGTAGCTGATGTTGCAGCTGCCCTCCCTCGACACCATGCAGGGACCCATGGGCCTCTTTGGATTACAGGCCTTGCCGAACGCTGGGCAATCCTTAGACTCTATGATGCCTCTCAGAACTTCCCCGCAACGGCAGTTACCCATCTCTTCCTTGACCTTAGGGGCCTTGGCCAGGATGTCCCTAAATAACTCCCGGGCGTTGTGCATCGCGAACTCAGGTCGCAACTCCAGGGCGCTATTCGGTATGATCGGGAAACCCCTCCAGTTACGGTCCTCGGCGAAGAAGACCTCCTCCAGCATGCCCAATGCGATAGGATTGCCCTCTGGCCGAACCACCCGACTGTACTCGTTCTCCACCTCCGCCCGACCTTCCTTGCGCTGCTTGGCGATCATGTATATGGTCACTAGTAGGTCCAATGGCTCGAATCCGGCCACAACTTGAGGCACATTGTAACGCTTTGAGAAATAAAGAAACGGCTCCAAGCCCAGTATCGTGGCGACATGCCCCGGCTGGATGAGACCGTCTATCTTGACCTCGCCCATGTCGAACAGCGCGGTAAGGGCGGGTGGGAGGAGGCGATGGCAACTGAGAACGCTAAAATTAGCTGGGGGCGAATCCAGAAGCACCGCGGCGGTGGTGGGGCTGGTGGTCTCAAACCCTATGCCCATGAAGACGACGGACCTCGCCGCCTTGGCCATTTTAATGGCGTCGGTGGCCGAGTATACCACCCGGACGTCAGCCCCTTCCGCTTTGGCATCGGCCAAGGAACCGAT
>JACXTP010000177.1 GCA_016919625.1 Methanomassiliicoccaceae archaeon | reverse complement strand
TTCCATACTACAATTACGAGAACAAGGCGTGGAAACTGACGATCTTCACATTCGATCGGAACATGGTGGAGATCTTCAGATATCCCTCGCTACTCATCCCCACGGCGAACGACGTCCACAACATGCGTGTTAGGAGAGGTCAAGGCGGGACCCCAGATCAAGCACAGAACATTTTTCGATCATCCACAGGGCCGTCCACTGGATATGTGGGAGGGGCGGAGGCTCCTGCCGAAGGGATCGATGCCTCGATCAAGAACGAGATGCGCTTGAGCAGTGGCGCCCCATTCCTGGTGGGCAGCGTCATATTCGCATTGATCTGGGCCTCCTTCGCCTGGGACTTAAGTGGGAATTTCTACCTTGGCGGTTTCCTCATCGGTTATGTCCTATTCCTTCCCTTCGTCGCCTACTTCCTGACCAGATACCTTGACAGTTCCATCCTATCCCCCAGGGAGCTCCACATCAGACCAGGTGGCTTCATCTTGATCCGAAGACGGTTAAAGGAACGCTTCGTCGCCTGGGACGCTGTGGCCGGGATGGAGGACCCGGAGAAGTTCAAACAGGAATACGCGGTCCTGCTTGGTAAAGGGCGACCGATCATCCTGTCCCATGACGCCGCTATTGAGTTGAGGGAGGCCTACCGATCTACGATAGGCCACTATCCTTCGAAGTTCGTCCGGGGGTCGCTCAATGATAACTCGAGGAAGCTGAGGAAAGCATGGAGAAGCAATCATTGATCAAACTGGACACTATTTTTTCCCATATGTTCCTGGCTGACCGGAAAAGATTCTAATAGGCCGTCCCTAATCCGACAGCCATGACCATCAGGCAGCCGATAGTCAGCGTGTTGGGTCACGTCGACCACGGCAAGACCAGCCTTCTCGATTATGTCCGGGGGACCACCGTATCCTCCAGAGAGGCCGGCTTCATCACGCAGCACATCGGCGCCACCGAGGTCCCGTTGGAGCACATCTATAAGGTGTGCGCCCAGCTCATAGGCAAACGCCAGTTCTCGGTGCCTGGACTTCTGTTCATCGACACTCCCGGACACCAATCGTTCATCTCATTGAGGGCGAGGGGCGGCTCCTTGGCCGACATCGCCGTACTGGTCATTGACATAAACGAGGGTTTGAAGCCCCAGACCATCGAGTCAATAAACATACTGCGTCGTTTCAAGACGCCGTTCGTCATCGCCCTGAACAAGATCGACCTGGTGGACGGATGGATCTCCAGCCCCAAGATGCCCTTCATTCTCTCGGAACGAAAGCAGAACGATGAGGCGAGGGAAAGGCTCAACATGCGCCTGTACGAGATCATCGGCAGGCTCTCGGTGGAAGGCCTTTCCGCCGACCGCTATGACCGCATCGAGGATTTCACCAGGAACATCGCGCTCATACCGGTGAGCGCAAAGACCGGCGAGGGGATACCGGACCTGCTGCTGGTGCTCATCGGGCTGGCCCAGAGGTTCCTGGAGTCGGAACTTGACACCCAGGAGGGGCCGGGGAAGGGCACCATCCTCGAGGTCAAGGAGGAGAAGGGGCTTGGACAGACGCTTGACGTCATTCTTTACGCTGGAACATTACACCGTGGCGACATGGTGGCCCTAGGGACGAAGAGCGGGAAACCGTTGGTCACGAAGGTCAAGGCGGTCCTCAAGCCTAAGCCCTTGGACGAGATCAGGGACCCACGAGACCGTTTTGACTCGGTAAAGGAGATTGGAGCGGCGGCCGGGATCAAGGTCAGCTGCCAGAACCTTGAGGGCGCGGTGGCCGGGGCCCCGTTGAGAGTGCTCACCGCCTCCAACCAGAGGGAGGTCATGGAGGAGATAGCCAAGGAGCTTCAGGTGCATATCAAGACCGAGGACTCCGGGGTCATGATCAAGGCCGACGCCATTGGCTCGTTGGAGGCTTTGGCCTTCGAAGCGGAGAAGGCTGGGATCGCCATCCGCAAGTATGAGGTCGGGCCGATATCGCGCCGTGACATAATCGAGGTATCAGCTTATGGCGACACCATCCACAGAGTGATCCTCGGCTTCAACGTGGAAATGCTGCCAGATGCCAAGGACGCTATCGTAAGCGCCGACGCCAAGGTCTTCAACAACAACGTGGTGTACGGCCTGATCGAGGACTATCAGAAGTGGGACCTGGAGACCAAGCGCAAGGCGGAGGAGACCAAGCGCGGACTGACTTCGTTCCCAGGGAAGATGCGCATCCTTCCCAATTGCATATTCCGCGTGAGCAAGCCGGCCATTGTGGGCGTGAGGGTCCTTGCTGGCAGGGTTCGCAACGGCCAATTGTTGCTGGACAAGGAGGGCAAGGACATCGGTAAGATCAAGAGCCTTCGGTCCGGGGAGGAGACGTTGAAGGAGGCCATCGCCGGCCAAGAGGTGGCCATCGCCATCGACGGTCCCACGGTCGGACGTCAGATTGACGTCGATACGGTCCTCTACATCGATATCCTGGAGATGGAGTTCAAGAACCTGGCCGATTACAATCTGAACGAGGATGAGAAGATGGTCTTGGAAGAGGTCAGCACCATCAAGCGCAGGAACGACCCGTTCTGGGGCATGTGATCTCTTTTTTGCTGTTCTATACCCTGAGGGTTCCCATCGCAGGAAAAGATTGATAAGTCCATATCGAAATCGCCACCTGCGAGGGGGAACCTAAGGTGGTCTATTGCGGCAAATGCGGTCAACCGAACACGGATGACAGCAAGTTCTGCACTCGGTGCGCCAATCCACTGACGCCACAGCCACCTCCGCAGCCGCAATATCAACCCCCACCCCCGTCATACACTCCTTATGCCCCTCCTAAGAAGAACAACACCACCCTCATCATCTTGGTGGTTGTCCTAATCGTCATATTGGTCATAGGCGGTGCTTACGCGACTTGGTTGGTATTACGTGAGGTGGATGACCTTTCGGACAGTGAGGTCACCATCAGCATAACATCGAATGTCGGGGTGACAATGGAGCTGGAACTGGAGATCGAGGGTGTTCTGGTGGATAGTTTCACTTTGGCCCCTGGAGCCACTTATCAGAACACGTTCCCGTTCGACCCGTTCTCAGGAAGTAGCAATGCCTTCGAGGTTCTGGTCATAAGGTACGAAGGCAACTCCATCTACAATACCTACCAAGGGAGCATTGTGATGGGTCAGGATGGGACGTTCTCCTGCGACATATCCATATATGATTGATCCTTACCTTGAGTTTAGATGTCGAACCCGTTATCCAGGGCGCTTTTTTAATGTTGGCCGCGACCCCTCCATAGGGTCTGCCACCACCAATAATTATTTAAGCGCGACGGCATTAGGGCGAGACACGCTATAGGTGTTACTATGGTAGAGTTCAGAGCTGTTATCAGCGACGTCAAGACCGGTAAGTCCTACCAGGCCAATGTTACCGGTCACCATGCCAACTCCCTCATCGGAAAGAAGATCGGGGACGTAGTGGACGGCATATTCGTAGGTCTTCCCGGCTACAAGCTCATGATCACTGGAGGCAGCGATAAGGATGGCTTCCCAATGAGGAAGGACCTGCCCGGACCCCGCCGCAAGAAGCTATTGGTGACCTCAGGTCACGGCTTCCGTACCACTGAGGTCGGCCTCAGGAAGAAGAAGTCCTTCCGCGGCAACGCCATCGCCCCGGACACCGTTCAGTTGAACATGAAGGTCACTGCGCACGGTGCCAAACCCCTCGAGGACATAATGAAGAAAGAAGAAGCGCCGAAGCAATGAGGCCTTTGAAATGAGATCCAACGCCCACCAGCCTGAGGTCAACATAGGCATGATCGGTCACGTCGACCATGGCAAGACCACGTTGACCAAGGCGCTCAGCGGCGTGTGGACCGACCGCCACTCCGAGGAAGTGAAGCGGGGCATCTCTATCCGTCTAGGATATGCGGACGTCACCTTCTACAAATGTCCCAGCTGCAACACATTCTCATCCCGTCCGACCTGCCTCTGCGGCGGAAAGGCGGAGATGCTGCGGTCGGTTTCCTTCGTGGACGCACCTGGCCACGAGACCCTGATGGCGACCATGCTATCTGGCGCCGCGATGATGAACGGCGCGCTATTGCTGGTGGCGGCGAACGAGAAGTGTCCCCAGCCCCAGACGAAGGAGCACCTAATGGCGCTCACCATCATCGGGGTGGAGAAGATCATCATCGTGCAGAACAAGATCGACATCGTCACCAAGGACGAGGCGCTGTCGAACTACAAGGAGATCAAGGAGTTCGTCAAAGGCACCATAGCCGAGAACGCCCCGATCATCCCGGTCTCCGCACATCACGACGTCAACGTCGATAAGCTCATCGAGGCCATACAGAAGTACATCCCCACTCCCAAGCATGAGGAGAAGAAGCCGGCCCGGATGTACGTGGCCCGTTCCTTCGATATCAACACTCCCGGCACCGAGCCAAAGGACCTCAAGGGAGGGGTGCTCGGCGGTTCCCTCACCCAGGGTCACCTGGAGGTCGGGGACCAGATCGAGGTGCAGCCCGGCCGCAAGGTCGAGCTGACCGGCGGCAAGACCGCCTGGGAGAAGATCACCACCGAGATAGTATCGCTCCATGCTGGTAACCAGGAGCTGCAGAAGGTGCGCTCCGGCGGCCTGATCGCCATCGGCACCAAGCTCGACCCCTCGCTGACCAAATCGGACGGTCTGATCGGGCGCGTCGTCGGCAAGCCTGGAACTTTGCCGCCAGTGGTTTCCAAGTTCATTATGGGCACACACCTTTTAGAGAGAGTGGTGGGCACAGCCGAGGACATGGTGGTGGAGAACATCAAGACCAACGAGCCGCTCATGCTCTCGGTCGGAACGGCCACCACCGTCGGAGTGGTGACATCCGCCCGTGGCTCGGAGGCGGAAGTGACCTTGAAGCTCCCCGTCTGCGCTGAAAAGGGCCAGAGGGTAGCGATATCGCGCAAGATCTCCGGCAAGTGGCGTCTCATCGGTTATGGCATAGTGCAGTGAGCGGCATGCAGCGAGTGCTCCTGGACACCAATGCCCTCCTGATGCCCTTCGAATTCTCCTTGAACCTCGACCTGGAGCTTAGATCGCTCCTGGGCGATTGCGAGATATTTGTCCCTGGGCCGGTCATCGGGGAGCTTAAACGTTCCAAGAACAAGCATGCCAGGGCGGCCTTGGCCTTGGCCAGCAAATATCCCATTCATCAGACCTCGGTACAGGGCGACGCCGGTATCATCCAAGCCGCCAAGGACCTAAATGCCATGGTCGTGTCCAACGACGCACTGATGCGCAAGAAACTGCGCCAGTCGGGAATAAAGACCATCTACCTGCGTTCGCGCAGCCATCTCTATTTCGACGATTTCTAGACCAACGGGGCGGGCGGGTCCTCCCTGCCTTCCGAACGGTCCGTGGCGCCTATCTGCTCCAGCCTGGTCCTCAGCAGGGCCTTGCCCGCCTCCGTGACCGCATAGATGGGCACCTTGTTGCCCACCTTCATCACTTCCCGCTTGGACGCCTCCGCCCTGACGTTCCTGGAGGCACAGGCGGTAATGATATCGCAATGATCGAAGAACGAGCGGGCCTCCTCTTCGCTCACCAGAGTGGTGTGCACAGCGAAGATGAGGGCGGAGGAACCAAGCTCGTGACGGATGCGTTCCGCGTCCCGGGCGGTGGCCACGCTCACACCGACCCTGATGTACCCCAGTTCCCTCGCCAGCTGCACGCCCTCATATTGGTCGATCCTAGCTGTCAATGGGTCGAGGACCTTCTCCCTACCGATGGCGTCCAACACCTCCGGTATGGGGTCGGTCTCAAGGATCCCAGACACCCTGCCCCCGATGCCTTGCACCAGCTCCGGGTCGTCCACCACCACCGTCCCAGCTCCCTCGCACACCAACACGGCGCAGTCCAGCATTTTCTTTGACAAGGCCATGCCTAGCAGCTCTGAGACGCCGTAGGAGAGGAAGTCGCGCATACGCATGCGGCGATGCGCGGTGCACATCCCGAAATCCTTGATGCGGAACTCGATGTTATCCCTGACCACCTCCGGGGTGATTTCGTTTATCCCCCGGTGCTTGGCGAACAACGGACAATAGCGCACAATTGGCTCACCCACCTCGACCACCTTGCCATCCTCCACGACGACCCTGGTCTTGCCCAAAGCCTCTAGCACATGCCTCGCCATGATATCGTCCAAGCTATGCCCCTGTTTCTGATATAAAGCTAGTCAGGTCCCCGTGGCACTTCCGAAGTACATCGGCAAACGCTTAAATCGAGCCTTTTTGATAGAGCGTCCGCATACTGAAATTCAGTAGCAACCAAGCGAGGCGTAACATGAAGGAGGAGGTACCGTTGGAGGGAGATGAGAAGTTCATCACCGCGCTGCGGCGCATCGCCCTCCTCGGGGGGATGCACGATTACGTGGTCATCTCCTCACGCGAGCTTGGCGACCTGCTCACCATGAGCCAGCAGTCCGCCTCCAAGCGCATCTTGGAACTTTTGGACGCTGGGCTGATATCCAGGGACCTAGGCGCCCGACGTCAGCGCATCAAGCTGACCCCATTGGGCGTGGAGATGCTGCGCAAGGAGTACAACGAGTATCAACGCATCTTCGAGATGCGTGACGAAGTGGTCATCAAAGGCGCGGTAATCACCGGCATGGGGGAGGGCCAGTACTATGTCACTCAGGCCGCTTATGTCGAACAGTTCACCGAGAAGCTCGGGTTCACCCCTTACGAAGGCACGCTGAACGTCAAGGTGGCGGCCTCGGAGCTGCACAAGGTGCAGACCGTGCGAAAGGCCAAGCCGATCGTGGTCAAGGGATTCGAACGCAACGGACGCACCTTCGGGGATGTGGAGTGCCACAAGGCCACCATTCAGAACATAGAATGCGCCGTGGTCATGCCCTCCCGCTCGCATTACGACGACGTTTTGGAGATCCTGTGCAAGTACCACCTGCGCCGCACGCTTGGGATAAGCGACGGTGATGAGGTGGAGATACGGGTCAGCCTGCTCTGATCATCCCTTCTTCATCACGTGCTCGACCACCGATTCGAATATGGCGCGGCCATCGCCCGCTCCCAATGGGTTGTCCTCGGTACGGGTGAAGTCGGGATGGGTGTATCGGTGCACCACCCTCTCCGGGTGGGGCATCATGCCCAACACATTGCCGGTGGGATTGCATATGCCCGCTATGTTCGAGAGCGACCCGTTGGGGCACCACGGATAGGCGGCGTAGTTACCGTCAGGGTCCACGTAGCGGAACACCACCTGGTCGTTCTCCTCTAGGCGTCGCAGCAGGCGTTCCTCCTGGTCGTGGTCGAACATGAGCTTGCCCTCGGCGTGGGGACAGGGTATCATTAGGACGCTGCCTCGGCCGATGTGATGGGTGAAGGCGCACTTGCCCTTGGACTCATGCTTGATCAGCGTGGGGAGGCACTCGAAGCGTGCGGACGAGTTCCTGTACAAGGCGGCCTCGGGCCGTTCCGTCATCACGTCCTCGAAAGCCGGTAGAAGGCCCAGCTCCACCAGG